>NZ_JBHWEB010000001.1:162093-248435 GCF_042734395.1 Amycolatopsis sp. NPDC059657
CGGACCCCCTCGTGAAGTGAGGGTGCCCCCGAGTGCGTACTACGCACCCAACGGCCCCCTCACTTCAAGCCCGCCCGAGGCTTGCGGGCGCCCCGCCGGACATCGAGCTTTCAGGCCGGGCGATTGGCGTCGGGGATCTCGATGCTGATCGGCTTCGCCTCGCCGAGGTAGAACAGCATGAGCTTGCGGATGAGCTCGTCGAGCGTCCACGAGATCGGCGGCGCCAGCGGCCAGGTGATGAAGCCTTCGCGTACCCGTACCCACAGCGGCAATCCGGTGTGCACCAACGGATCCCACACCGGTTCGCGGGGGATCTCGATCCAGTCGGACACCCGGTCGCCGAGCAGGTACCGCGTGAGCGAGTTGAGCAGCGCGCGGGTGACCGGCTGCCCGGGACCGGTCGCCTGGCTGGCCATGTCCAGCAGGGTGTCGGCGAGCGAGACGCCTTCGGGCGTCGGCGCCAGCACGGGATCGAGCACCTGCGCGGATTGGGCGTACGCCGCTTCCCAAGTGGCGGGCACGTACTCGTCGCGGATGCCGAGCATGTGCGCGTTGACCTGCCAGAGGTGCAGATAGGCCGCGGATTCGGCGGGGGAGACGCGGACCCGCCAGTCGGTCAGCTTGCGCATGACCAAGGTCGGCAACGTGTGCCAGGTGACCAGCATGTCGTTCTGGCTGATCGGAATCTGACCGCCGCTTTGTGGCCAGTGCGGTGACTTCGGCAGCAGATGCCGCACGGCGGCGTGCACCAGCCGCGTCTTCACCGAGCTGACAATGGCGTCGCCATCGGGTTTGTAGGCGTTGAGCGCATGCGCGTCGACACCGAACTTGGTGGTCTTGGCGATGCGGTCCTTCATGTCCGCGCCGCCCTTGGAGTAGTAGACGGCGCGGGCTTCGGCCGGAATGGCGGTGCTCATCATGCCGCCACCCAGCCCGTAGACCAGGATGAGATAGGTCCCTTTGGCCTTGATGAAGTCACTCACCCGATCGAGCTTCGCCCGATCGGCCCAGGCCGGCAGCCGCCTCGCCTGCTCCATGAACGCACGCAGGTCCTCAGGCAGTCCTGCGGGAAGCGGCTGGTCGTTGCGGGTCCAGGTCCGCAGCAACGCGTTCACCCGCGGCACGTCACCCCGATCGAGAATAGAGGCGAGCAGCGGATCGGCCTCCTCGTCCCACACCCACCGGGGATCGGCGCCCGCCCCGGTCCCGGCCACCGAGCCGCTGGCAGGCCAAGACCAGGCTCGATCGGGTGCCGCCATGCCCAGCGCGCCCAGCGCCCCGCCGGTGATCATCAACATTTTGCGCCTGCTGAGTTCGTCCACGCCCTCAACTCCTCGTCGAGCTGATACGGTGATACAAGTTGCGTAATCGCGTATCATCAAGGAGAGCACACAATGGGCCGAGACACCACCCCCGGCTCGGACTCGGTGCTGGAGCGCGCTTTCGCCGAAGCCCTCACTCAGGATCCCGGCACCGACGAGGTCACCACGCGCATCCTCGACGGCGCCTACGACCAATTCCGCCGGATCGGCATTCGCCGCTCGACCATGGAAGACGTCGCACGCCGCGCGGGCGTCTCCCGTATCACGGTCTACCGCCGCTTCACCACCAAGGACACCTTGGTCGAGCACGTGATCCGCCGCGAGTTCCGGCGCTATTTCAACGAATTCCTGCTCGAGATCAAGCGGGCGCCCACGGTCGCGGACCGGGTGGTGCTGGGTTTCACGAGCGCGCTGCGCGCCATCCGCGGCAACCCGCTCATCGGCGGCCTGATGGACGTCGAACCCGACGTCGTCGTGCCGTCCATGGTCAGCGACGGCGGCCAGACGCTCGCCGCGGTCCAGCGCTTCGTCGCGAGCAGGCTCCGCCTCGAACAGCGCGCGGGCACGGTGTCGCCTGCCGTGGACGTCGAAGTCGTCGCCGAGCTGATGGTCCGCTTGTCGGCGTCGTTCCTGGTCACCCCGAGCCAGGTGATCGACCTCGACGACGACGATCAGGTGCGGGCGCTGGCGCGCCGGTATCTCGTGCCGATGCTGGAACCCTGATCACTTGGTGGTGCCGAGACGGCGGACGACCGGTTCGGCGCCCACGCCGTGCAGCAGCACGCTGCCGATCACGCACAGCACGGTGGTCAGCAGGACCGTGTCGGCCGGGGCGCCGTCCGGCAGGCCGTTGAAGGCGATCAGGCCGAAGACGATGCTGGTCGTCCCGCGTGGCCCGAGCAGGCCGATCAGCAGCCGGTCACGGCGGGGTAGCGACGAGCCGAACAAGGACACGAGCACCGGCACCAGCCGGAGCAGCGTGAGCGCGGC
The DNA here is from genome assembly GCF_042734395.1 of Amycolatopsis sp. NPDC059657. NCBI lineage: Bacteria > Bacillati > Actinomycetota > Actinomycetes > Pseudonocardiales > Pseudonocardiaceae > Amycolatopsis > Amycolatopsis sp. NPDC059657. Next base: position 164,406 of record NZ_JBHWEB010000001.1, read on the forward strand.
GGCGCAGAACAGGACGGCCTGCCAGCTGATCCCGAGCACGACCATCAGCACGGCCGCGATGCCGACGACGAACCACATGGTCATGGTCATCAGCGCGGTCAGGTCCTCCAGCAGCCCGAAGTCCCTGGTGAGCGCGGTCAGCGCGTGGCCGCGCTCGCCGGCGGGCGCGCGGTGGATCGCACGCGCGACGAGCAGGCGGTGCACATAGCGGAAGGCGATCCCGCACACGAACGACGTCACGAACCCGTTCCCGCCGATCTGCACGGCGGCCGAGTACGCCAGCAACGGCGTCAGCGCGACGGTGACCCGGCGTGCCTGAGCGGTCGTCCAGCCCGCCCGATCGGTCCGGTGCATCAGCCACGCGACGAGGCTGCCGATCACGAGCCCGACCCCGATCGCGATCGCCGCCTGCGAGACGGCCTTCCCGAGCGCGTCCAGCGGCGTGGTGGCGGCCGCACCACTGCCTGCCAGCAGCAGCGCGAAGACGAACACCGGCGTGACGATGCCGTCGTTGTAGCCGCCTTCGACATTCAGCACGCTGCGCACCCGGGCCGAAAGCCGCCGATCGCGCACGACGCCCTCACTCGGCGCGAAGTCGATCGGCATGACCACGCACGCGATGATCAGCAGCATCGTCCACGACAGATCCGGTAACAGCAGCGCGCCCAGCAGCATCGCCGCGCCGAGGCTCAGCGGAAGCGCCAGCAGCAGCATCCGCCCGGCAGGCCCAGGCGAGTTGCCCCACAACCGGCCGCCGCGGATCTCGGTGGCGTCGACGAACAACAGGAAGGCGAGGATGATTTCGGCGACATGCTGCGCCACGTCGGTGTTCAGCGCGGCGGCGACCGAGTCCTGGACGAGCAGTCCAATGAGGATTCCCCCGAGCACCATCATCGCCGGTGCGCCGAGATGCCAGCGTTGCAGCCGCAACGCCGCGAGCGAACGGATCATGGCCACCACGGCGGCGGCGAGGACTGTGGGGATCATTCTCGGTCAACCTTCGGGCGGCTGGGTGGCAAGATCAGGTTTCAACCTAGCCTCTCAAGGCCGCGCAGGCCCGAGCAGACGTTCCAAGTGCCACCCAGGTCACGCTCGGGCTATCCGCCGCCGAGGCCATTGTGGACTTGCGGCGACTCGATGGTCAGCGGTGCCGAAGTGCTGCCGGTCAGCTGGTTCAGCTGCGTCATGGCACGGTCGAGCTGCCGGGCGAGCCGGGGGATCGAACTGGGCGGGAGATAGGTATCGGCGCCCGCGTCGAGAAGCCGGCGGACGGGGCCCTCGAAGCTCACACCGAACTCGTCGTCCTCGATCTCCGCGATGACCACCCTGGCCTTCGGGAACATCGACCGGAAATGCCCGATCAGCTGCGGGCTGTGCGGCGGTGTCAGCAGCACGTCGACGGTCTTCGGCGCCGACTTCATGTCCAGCACGATGTAGCCGGGACCGAGCTGTTCGGACAACGACGCCCGAGCCGCCGCCGACAGTTTCATCGCGGTGGCCACGACCGTGACGTCGTCGGAGTCCGCTGACGCGGATTCATCGGCTCCGGCATGACCGGAGATCGACGCGATCGGCTCGCCGTCTCGGGTGATGAGCAGATCCTCGCCCGGCCTGAGAGCGTCGATGAGTGCCACAAGCTCCGAGGGAAGCCTGGCGGCGTCGATCGATCGCATGATCGCCACTGTACTTAAAAACGGAGGGCAGAGGTGGCGTACCGCCTGGGGCCCGAGCCTGTCGGTCAGTGAGCCGTGAGGTGATTTCAGGTCGTTCAAGCTCCTGAAATCCGCTCACCTGAGCCCTTTCGCCGGGCCGGGCGCCACCGGGTGAGGGCCTAGTCCACCACGGATAGCTGGACGGCATGAACGGGGCGTTTGTGCCGGTCAGCGTTGTGAACTGTGGCGTTCATTCCTTCAACCGGACCGAGAGGGCGGCTGAGCCCGAACTTGGCACCACGACCTCACCTGACGTGGGCTCCCGCTAGGAAGCAGGGTCAGTACGGTTTCTTGGTTCCTCCCCGGCGTCCGGACGGTGCGCGCCTGCAGCCAGGCTTCCAGCCTGCTTTCGGTCAGTGGCCGGGAGATGAGGTAGCCCTGTGCCACATCGCATCCCATCGCCTCGGGCTGATCGCGTGCGGTTGCGTCTTCCAGCCCGTTGGCGACGACGGCGAGGCCCGGAGATTATGCCGCCTCCGTGCAACCAGCGGCATGGCGGCCGATTCGGCATGCTGATGTGCGTCGACGGAAGGAAACCCGATGCCAAGCCCTGATGAGATCAGAGACAGCCAGCGAGCGGCCTGGGCGGGCCTCGCCGCGGGCTGGGAGAAGTGGGACTCGGTGATCATGGACCAGCTGGCCCCGGTCGGCGCGGCGATCATCGAAGGCCTCGGTATCGGTCAGCGTCACCACCATCTCGACATCGCTTCGGGCACGGGCGAGCCGGGGTTGACCATCGCCCGGCTCGCGGTGGAGGGCCGCGTCGTGCTGACCGACCTCGCCCCGGAAATGCTGGACATAGCCACGCGCCGAGCCGCCGCGCAGGGCATCGCCAATATCGAGACGAGGGTGTGCAGCGCCGACGACCTGCCCTTCGGCGACGCCGCTTTCGACAGCGTCTCCGTGCGTTTCGGATACATGTTCTTTCCCGACATGGCCACGGCGACGGCCGAATTCGCGCGCGTGCTCAAGCCGGGCGGGCGCCTCTGCGCGTCGGTGTGGGTCAAGCCTGAGGAAAACCCGTGGACGTCGATCGCCATGCAGGCGATCGGGACCGAGACGGCGGTGCCATCACCCGCGCCGGACGCGCCGAACATGTTCCGCTGCGCCGCCCCTGGCTACATCAGCGCCCTGTACGAGGATGCGGGCCTGCTCGACATCGCCGAATGGGACGTCCCCGTCGAACTCACCACGAAATCGCCAGAGCAGTATTGGGCGATGATCAGCGAGCACGTTTCGCTGGCTGTCGCCGCGCTCCAACGGATCGACGAACCGGGGCGGGCGCGGATCCGGGCGCACGCGATCGCGAACGTGCGTGCTTTCGAGAAGGACGGCACGGTCCGCGTTCCGGGGCTGGCCCGGTGCATCGTGGGAACCAAGCAGAGTTGACAATGAAATCCGCACAAAATTGGATATGCCGACCGTGTCCGGCGCGATGATCGTCACCCGGTCGAATGACAGAATTGGCTTGGGTAGCGCATGACCTCCGCGACCGGAAACATCACGTTCTCGGTGAACGAGTCGGCAGGTTTGCGAGGAGAACCCAGTCATGAAGCTTGCGCTGGCGGCGCTGTTGATGAGCACACTGATCACGCCGGCCAGGCCAGCCGAACGGGTCACCGTCTTCGTGGAACTCGCCTCCGCTCCCGCGGTGGAGGCCCGCAGCGCGACGCAGGCGCGCAGTGCCCGCGACCGGACCGCCGAGTTCGCGGGCAGGGTCGTCCGATCGTCCGGAGGCCGTGAGGTCACGCGCACATCCAACGCCCTTCCCGGTGTCGTGCTGAACATCGAAACCTCCCGCCTCTCCGCTTTGCCCCGGATGCGTGAGGTGCGCGCCGTGCACCGGATGGTGCCGAAGACCCTGGCGAACGCGTCCGCCGTCAGGCTCACCAAGACCGTGGACGCCTGGCGGAATTCCGGGAAGCTCGGCGACGGCATCAAGATCGGCGTCATCGACACCGGCATCGACTACAACCACACCGACTTCGGTGGCCCTGGCACATTCCCGACGGCCAAGGTGGTCGGCGGGTACGACTTCGTGGGCGACGACTACACCGGCTCGATCGCGTCGGTTCCCGTACCGGACGGTGACCCCATGGACTGTGACGGCCACGGCACCCATGTCGCGGGCACGGCGGCCGGGTTCGGCGTGTCCGCCGACGGATCGACCTACCGCGGTTCCTATACCTCGGCGGGCCTGGACCTCGACTCGATGCGGATCGGACCGGGCACCGCCCCGCACGCGTCGCTCTACGCACTGAGGGTGTTCGGCTGCAAGGGCGGGACGAACCTGACCGCGAAGGCGCTGGACTGGGCGCTCGATCCGAACGGCGACGGGGACTTCACCGACCATCTCGACGTGGTCAACCTGTCGCTGGGCAGCGACTTCGGCGCGCCGGACGACCCGGACGCGCTCTTCGTCCGCCAGCTCGTGAAGCACGGCGTCGTCGTGGTGGCGGCCGCCGGAAACGGCGGCGATTTCTACGACGTCGGCGGCTCTCCCGGCAACACCCCCGAGGCGCTCACGGTGGCGAACAGCCGGGACGCGTTCGCGATGCGCGACGGTGTCGCGGTCGCGGGCAAGCCCGTCGCCGGGCAGTACGGCAAGAACTTCACCAAGCCACTGGACCTCGAACTGCCAGTGGTCCGACTGGAGTCCAATGTGGACGGCTGCGAGCCGATCACCGAGTCGCTGACCGGGAAGTTCGTCTGGCTGGAGTGGGACGACAACGACGCGACACGGGCCTGCGGTTCCGGCAAACGCGCGGACAACGCCTGGGCGGCCGGTGCGGCGGGAGTGTTGCTGCCGAGCACCTTGGAACTCTTCGCCGCGGGTATCGGCGGAAACGCGCACATCCCGGAGTTCCAGTTCACCGCGCCGTCGACCACGGCGGTGCGCCCCGCGCTGGACGCGGGCACGCTGACGGTCCGGATGACCGACTCACTGCGCCGCGCGGTGCCGACCGTGACCCCGTCGCTGACAGACCGGATCGTGCCGTCGTCCTCACGCTCCCGTGCCGGCAAGCCCGACGTCGCGGCGCCGGGCGACTCGATCTTCTCCGCCGCCTCCGGCACCCGCGACCATGGCAAGAGCGAAGGTGGCACGTCGATGGCATCGCCGCACGTCGCGGGCATCGCGGCGCTGCTGCGCCAGTCGCATCCGGACTGGACGGTCGAAGAGATCAAGGCCGCGATCATGAACACGGCAGGCGCTGCCGTCCGGTCCGACACCGGCCTCCGCGAAGCCCCGATGCGGGCGGGTGCCGGCCGGGTCGACGCGTTGTCCGCGCTGAACACCGAAGTACTGGCCATGGCGGCGAGCCCGTCCGGCGAAGTCGGCGTCTCGTTCGGCACGGTCGAGGCCGCAGGCCCGGTGTCACTCGACCGCACGATCAAACTCGTCAACAAGAGCGCGAAGACGGTCCGGCTGTCCGGCGGCTTCACCCCGATCACCACGGTGCCCGGCGTGACGTTCCGGCTGACCGAGTCCTATCTGGTGATCCCGCCGGGCAAAACCGCGGAAACGCGACTGCGGCTTCAGATCGCGAACCCGGCCCAGCTGCGTAAGACCGCTGATCCCACCGTTGATCTGGCCGGGGGCAGGCAGTTCCTGGCCGAGGCTTCGGGGCTGGCCGTGTTCACCGCCGACCAAGGAGCCTCGCTCCGGGTGCCGGTCTACGCGGCGCCGAAGCCGGTTTCGGCCCTCTCGGTGGCGGACGGCAAGGTCACCGGCCGCGGCCTGGACCAGAAGGACTACCGCGCCCGGATGACGGTACTGAAGCTCGGCGGCACGAGCCCTCGGCTGCCGGACTGCGGCGGCGAGGTGCAGCAGGAGTGCGCCGCGAACCGCACCGCGCGTGGCGCGGACCTGCGCTACGTGGGCGCGACGGCGACTCGCGACCTGCTGGCGTTCGGTGTCGCGACCTGGGACACCTGGGCGGACATCGGCAGTAACACGTCACCGGAGATCCAGTTCTCGGTGGGCGGCAAGAGCTTCAGGACCAAGGCGGTCAAACCGACCAACGCCGACGACGAGATCACCGAGGACCTCTGGCTCGCCCGGACCACGGACGAGGAAGGCGAGGTCATCGACGAGCAGCCGCTCAACGGTCGCGACGGCGCCGAGGACACGAACCTGTTCGACAGCGACGTCGTGGTACTTCCGGTCTCGCGCTCGAAGCTGCCCGAAGGCCCGGTCACCTACACCGCCGGGATAACGAGCCGCTACACCACACCCACCGACCCCGACGACCTCGTCGACGAGCTCAGCGCACCCATGACCTTCGACTACCAGCCGCTGATCCACGAACTGTCCACTGTGGTCACACCGGGCGACACCGTGCCGGACGACGACCTCATCCTTTTCCATCACAACGCGTCGGGCAGTCGCGCGCTGGCCAGGTGACGCAACGACCCGTCACCACGGGACGTTGTGGCCGACGGCCCCGCTGCCCGAGTGGACAGCGGGGCCTGCCTGCTACAGCGCGCCGAGCCCACGCGGGGTGCCCATGCCGGTCGGGGCGTCGTAGCCCTTGCGGGCGTTGCACAGGTAGTCCCCGCCGCAGTCCCACTTCGCGTTGCTGCCCTTGGTCACGTCGAACAAGGCAGACGGGTGTGAGTAGATGCGGCTCGCATTCGTCATCGAGGCCGAGTTCCCGGCCAGCGCGATCGCCGCGGCGATGATCGGCGCCGCCGCGCTGGTGCCGCCGAACACGGCCCACTCGCCCTGGTCGAAGACGGCCACGCCGGTGGCGGGGTCGGCGACCGCTGCGATGTCCGCCGTGGTGCGCATCCGGCAGTGCGTGTCCTTCTGCCACGCGGGTTTGGCGGAGTAGGCCGAGCAACCCGAGCTGCCCCGGCTCCACGCCGTCTCCGTCCAGCCTCGCGCGTCACGCGCGTCGCGGGTCAGCGAGGTGCCGCCGACCGCGATCACCCCTGGCAGCGAGGCAGGCCAATGCGCCTGCTCGAAACCCCGGTTGCCGCTGGACGCGGTCACCGCGACGCCCGGGTGGCTGAACGCCGAGGTCCACTGACGCTGCGAGCCGTTCTCGTCGCCGCCCCAGCTGTTCGACACCGCGACGGCGCCTGAGCCGGTGGCGGTGCGCTCGGCGGCCGCTAAGGCCTCGGCGGAGTTGTCGTCGGCTTCGGCCAGCAGGATGTCGCAGTCGGGGCAGATCGCCGACACCATGTCGAGGTCGAGCGAGGTCTCCGAACTCCAGCCTTGGTCCGGTTTGGGCAGTGGTGCGGGCTTGCCTGCCCCGTTGACCTTCTTGAAGCAGCCGTTCTGGGTCGTGCAAGGCCGCAGGTGGAAGGTCGAGCGGTACGCCGCGAGATCGGCCTCGGCCGTCGGGTCGTCGAAAGCGCTGACGATGGCGACCGTCCGCCCGGCGCCGCCGGTCTCCGGCAGCTTGTAGGCCGAGAGCAGGTCGGAGCGGTTGAGACCGTCCGGGTTTTCCCGCGTGAGCCCGGTACCGCGGGTCCGTTGTGACTTGAGCGCGAAGCATTGCGCGTAACCGGCCGGCGCGTCACCGCAGGCGGGCTTCGCGGACGAACCCTGCCCGGCGGGGTCGAGGCCGTCCGGCGCGTTCACCAGCGCCGCGTGCTCGACCGTCTCGTCCACAGTGGACCCTTGGGCGTCCTCGGCCTGGATGCGGACCGCGAGATAGCCGGGTTTGGCGTCCGGCGGCACGGTCCAGGTGCCGGTGGCGTGTGCGGCGTCGACTATCGAAGTCGTTGTGGGAAGCCAGGTTTTCCCGTCGTCGTAGGAAATGGATATCGTCGCGTTCTTGAGTGGACTGTCCGCCGCGCCGGTTTGATGCCGTGCGGTCAGCGAAAGCGTCGCCTGGCCCGGCGCGATGGAGCTGTGCGCGTTGGTGTTGAACCTGGCGCTGGCATAGAGGATCGGTACCGCCGTGGGGTTCGTGGTGGTCGCCGAGTCGAAGCCCCAGCTGATCCGCGAGGAAGTGGCCAGATTGGACGGTTCCGCCGAATGCGTGTTGTCCGTTGTGTAAAGGTAACGGTGCTTCCCGGCGGCGAGGCTTTGCTCAAACGCCTGCCCCAAGGTGCCGCCTTGGTAGATCTGCTTCCCATCCTCGGTGATGGTCGTGGTGCCGTCGCTCCACTGGCCGGAGTCACCGTCGAAGTCGGTGTCCATGATGCCGACGCCGTGCAGCGTGTCACCTTCGCGACAGACGAAGCAGCTTGCGTCGTAAGTGGATGGCGCGGGCACAGTGAGCCCGCCGCGCCAGGTGAGCGTGCGGTGTTCACCCGCTTTGGGGGTCAGCAGACGCTCAAGCTGGCCGTCGAGAAAGTTGCCGCTGTGAATCGGCGTCATCAGACCGGCATAGCTCAGGCCGGGCACCGTGCTCAGATACAGCCGCTGTGAAGAGGGCGCGAGCACCTCGACGGGTGGCAGTCCGGAGACGGGCGGATTGGCCGGGCCGGGATTCTGGACATCCCAGAAGTCGTCGAGCTTTACGTACTGCTTCGGCAGATCGGTGACGACCGTCGAATCCACTGTGGACAGTGATGCCGCGTCGATCTTGTAGTTGAGATCCGCCGGAATATGGTCGATACCGGGGACGGCGAGAACGTAACTGTAGGGCGTGGCTGCCGATTCAGGCGACATCTGGCGCGCGGCGACCGAGAATCTCAGCGCACCGGTCTTCGGCTTCGCCGCCTCGCCGACGTAGAAGTTGGTTCCGGCCATGGCGCCCATGTACAGGCTGCTCAGCTTGGCTTTCGTACCGCGCGACCAGGCGACCGTGGTCGCGTTGTTCTCACTGGGCAGCGGGGTCTGGAACGAGACCTGGTGCGCGCGCCTGCCGTCGAGCGAGACGGTCGCGCCACCGTTGGACACGGTCACGTCGGTCTGGGTGAGCAGTTCGGTGTCGATCTGGTTGTTGTGATCCTCGGTCTGGTAGATCGCCACGGCCACGCTGTAGTGCCCGTTCGGCACCTGGAGGCGAGCCTCGCCGTCGACCATGATGCCGTCATAGCTCGCGGCCGCGAGGTTGTCGGTGTTGATCACGACGACCTCGGCTTCGGGCGCCTTCTTCCCGATGTGGGTGAGCGCCTTGACACGCAGCAAGGACATCTGGCTGTCCGGGTGCGCCGGGCGTGGCTCGGCGGCGCCGATGCGGAAAGCGTCCAATGAGGACAGATGCTTGAGCTCGGTGGCGGGCACCACGGTGTACTGCCCGTTCAGCAGTGTGGTGAAGGCGATCTTGCCGTGACCCGGCGCGGGCACGAACTGCGGCCCGGCTCTGGTCATGAGCACGTGATCGCCGGTCGGCAGTGTGTACGTGCGTTGCGCGGAGGGTGGCGGCGCGCTCCCGGCGGACGCCGCCGGGACTTGCGTCAGTGAAAGGATCAGCAGTGCCGCTGTCGAAAGGGGGAGCTTCCGCATGATGCCTACTCCGTCTCTGCGAAGGGCCAGGGGGAGTTTCACCATGGGCAACGGACACTGAGCGCGTCAATTCGCATGCGGACGGTTACACCAAACTCGGCCGCGAAATCGGAGATTCCGGCACGAATACGTCCAATTGGCGACGTGCGCCAGTAGCGGTCATTCGCTGGACAGCGCGATCCATTTCAGTTTCTCCTGCTCCCGCTTGGGAAGCTGAGAGACCACGAGGTCGTAGGAGTCCTCGACCATCTCCCGTACCAGCTCGTCCGGCACCGATCCGTCGAGGACGACGGTGTTCCAATGCCGTTTGTTCAGGTGGTAGCCGGCGGTGATCGCCGGATGGGCCACGCGGAGCTGGACCGCGAGGTCGGGGTCGCATTTGAGGCTCACCCGCAACGGCTTCGCAGCCAGCGGGGTGAGCGCGAAGATCTTCCCCGCCACCTTGAAGACACTCGTGTTCTCGTCGAACGGGAACTCCTGGCGGGAACCGGGGAAGCCCGAGCACAGTTTCTCGAGCGCGGCAGGCGTCATAGGCCGAGACTAGTCCGTTCAGCAGCCCTTGAAACGCGCGTCGGCCGACCAGCCGGTGTTGGCCCAGGTTTCCGGTGCTGGGGGTGTGAAGCCCGGAAGCAGCGTCTTCAGCTCGGTGAGCAGCCACTGGGTGAAGCGGGCGGCGCCTTGCGGGCAGGTGTGGATGCCGTCCGCGCTGCGGTCGGCTTTGCCGTCCTTGGTCTGCTGGTAGGTGTTTCCCCATACCGCGGTGGCGTCCAGGAAGGTGGCCTTGCCAGCGGATCCGGCCGCGACGGCGGCGGCGACCGCGGACGTGCGCCCCAGTTCTTCCATGTGCGACTGGTAGAAGTCGTCGGCCTTGATGGGCGGCATGGTGACGAAGACCAGCTTGGCTCCGGCGCCGGTCACGGTGTTCAGCAGCTTTTCGTAGGCGGCTTGCTGCTCGGCCTGGGTGCCCCAGTCATAGGTGGTGATCTGGTAGACGACCACGGTCGGCCGGGCACCGGTGATCTCGCCGGGCAACGTCGTCCACTGCTGGTCGGCGGCCGGTCCGACGACGTTCCCGCCGCCGGCCGCGGCGAGGGACTGGTAGCCGACATTGCCTGCCTTGAACGCGGCGGCCAGCGGCAGTGACTGTCCTACCGCGACAGAGTCGCCGAGTAAGACCACTTTGGACTGGTTCGCGGCGGCCGGTGTGGAGGTCGTGGACTGGGCCGAGCAGGCCCCGGTCGCGAGGAGCAGGCCGGTCAGGCCGATAACGAGACTGCGTGTCTTGATCATGGCTTCGACTCTGCCGCCGCGGTGTCCCGGCACTGGCGCCGCTGTGTCGCAGTTGTGTCGTAAGAGAGCCGGCGGGCAGGCGCTCGACCGCCAGTCTGTCCATACTGGACACGTGGCGGCGATACTGCTCATCGAGGACGACCCGCTCGTCCGGCGCGGGCTTCAGCTGGCGTTGTCCAGGCACGGCCACGACGTGCGCACCGCGGAAACCGGCGAAGGCGGGCTGGAGGAGTTCCACGCGGTCACCCCGGATGTGGTGGTGCTCGACCTGATGCTGCCCGGCATCGACGGATTCGAGGTCTGCCGCCGGATCCGGGCGACCAGCGAGGCGCCGGTGATCATGCTGACCGCGCGTGGCGACGACTTCGACGTCGTCGGCGGCCTCGAGGCCGGCGCGGACGACTACGTGGTCAAACCGGCGCAGCCGACGGTGCTCGACGCCCGCATCCGCGCGGTGCTGCGCCGCGTCCCCGGCGGCGTCGCCGACGGGGTGCGGACGCACGGCGACCTGCGGATCGACACCACCGCGCTGACCGTGTCCGTGCGCGGCGAGGCGGTGACGCTGACCCCGACCGAGCTACGGCTGCTGCTGACCTTGTCCCGTGCTCCCGGCCGGGTGTTCAGCCGCGACCAGCTGCTGGAAGAGGTGTGGGAGCAGAGCCATCTCGGTGACTCCCGGCTGGTCGACAACTGTGTGCAGCGGTTGCGGGCGAAGGTCGAGGCCGATTCGGCGAGCCCGGTGTACGTGCAGACCGTGCGTGGGTTCGGTTACCGGTTCGGACCGGTATGAACCCCAGGAGGCTGTGGCCGCGCGGGCTCCGTGCCCGGCTGCTGGTCGCCTTCGTACTGGTGGCGGTGTCCGCGGCCGGGGCGGCGGCCTGGTCGAGCGCAGGGTCGGCGAGCACCGCGCTGGTCACCTCCACTCAGCAGCGGCTCACCGAGAGCGTCACCGGCCAGATCGCCGCGGTCGCCCCTCAGCTGACTTATCCGCCGGACCAGCAGGCACTCGACCGGCTGCGTGCGGCGGTCGGCGTGAACGCGCTGGTGACCTACCAGGAGCTGCGTTCGCAGGACAGCGCCGGCTTGGTCACCGACTCGTTGCGCGCCGCGGTACGCACCCAGAACCGGCTCGTCACCCAGCGGGTCGTCGCGGGCGGTACGCCGTGGTTGCTGATCGGCACACCGGTCATGGTCACCGCACCGGACGGTACCCGTAGCCCGTCGGGTATCGAGGTGTACTCGGCGCATGATCTCACCGGCATCGAGCAACAGATCGACGGCCTCGCCCGGTCCGCGATGGGCACCGCCGCGGCGGCACTGCCGCTGGCGGTGCTGCTGGCGGTGTTGGCCGCGGGCAGCGTGCTGCGCCCGGTGCGGAAGCTGCGGGACACCGCGTGGCGGCTGGCTTCGGGTGACCTTGACGCGCGCACCTCGCCGCGGGGCGCCGACGAGCTGGCCCAGTTGACGCTCAGCATCAACGAGATGGCCGAGTCGGTGCAGCGCATGCAGGCCGACGCCAAAAGGTTCGCCGCGGACGTCTCCCACGAACTGCGCACCCCGCTGAGCACGCTGACCGCGGTGGTGGAGGTATTGGCGGCCACGGCGGACCGGATGGAGCCGGACGCGCGGGAATCCGCGCACCTGGCGATCACCGAAACCCACCGGCTGGTCCGGCTCGTCGAGGACCTGATGGAAGTGTCCCGCTTCGACGCGGGCACCGCCCAGGTGCGCTTCGAGGATTTCAACGTGGCCGACGCCGTGCGGGAGTGCTTGCGTGCCCGTGGCTGGCTGGATCGGGTCGATCTGGTGGCACCGGCGGAAATCCTGGTGCGCGCGGACCGGCGCAGGCTGGACGTCATCGTCGCCAATCTGGCAGGCAACGCCTTGCGGCACGGCGCGCCACCGGTGCGCGTGCACGTCTCGGCTGCTCCCGGCCAGGTGCTGATCGAGGTCACCGACAACGGGCCCGGCTTGCCCGAACATGTGCTGCCGCACGTGTTCGACCGCTTCTACAAGGCTGACACGGCACGCACCCGCACCCCGGGCAGCGGACTCGGACTGGCGATCGCACTGGAGAACGCCCGCCTGCACGGCGGCGACCTCACCGCGGACAAGGCGCCAGGCGGCGGTGCGCGATTCTTGGTGCGGCTGCCTCGGAATCGGGAGGACCGGTGAAGCTGAGCTGGCTGCTAGTGGTCTTGTTGCTCGCGGGTTGCGGGGTCGAGCCTTCCGGACCGGACGCCGGGGGAGAGGCCCCGACCGGCCTCGCGCCTGGCGTGACGCTGTATTTCGTCGACGCACAGCGCCACCTCCAGCCGGACCTGCGCAAGTCCGGGAGTCTGGGCACGATCGCCGAGGCGACCTCGCTGCTGCTGACCGGACCTGGCGACTCGGACTTGCACACGGAGATCGCGTCGACCACGCGCGCCACGGTCGGGGTGACCACCGAACCCGGCGTGATCCGGCTGCTGGTGCCGCTGACCGTCCACGACTTCACCCCGCTGGGCATTGACCAGCTCGTGTGCACGGCGCTCGGCGTCCACGTGCAGAGCGGCGGCTCGCGTGCCACGAAAGTGCGGGTCCGGTTCACTCTGCCCACTCCCGAATCGGACCGCCTGCGGACCTGTCCCTTGATCACGTGATCAGCCGAGACCGGTGAGGTCGACGGCGGGCGGTGCCGGGGCGGGCAATACCAGCCACAGCACGGCAAGCACGGCCGTTATCACGGCGAACGCGATCATCCCGCTTCGTCCTCTTGCCCACCGCGCGCGGAACCGGATCGGGTCTTCGACCAGATATTTCGACAGCGTGGCCAAGCCGATCGACACGGCGAACACCAGTAAGGTCCGAGGCCACTCGCCGAGTCCGGTCCATTGTCCGGAAAGCAGCACGGAGACGGGCCAGTGCCACAGGTAGAGGCTGTAGGAGATCAGCCCCAGCCACCGCAATGGTTGCCAGGCAAGGACTTTGGCGACCACCGTGTGCGGCGCCAGCACACACGACCCGATCAGCAGCGCGGCGGCCAGCGAGTGCGCGAACAGCCCGCCGGTGAACAGCCACAACGAGTTCACCCCGTCGGCGAACCACCACAGCACGCCGATCCCGGCTGCCGAGAACGCCAGCACCGCACCCGCCACTCGGCCGGTCATCCTGGCCAGGACGGCACGCATCGGCCGGGTGGCGACCATCGCGCCCAGCAACAGCGAGAACGCCCGCGTGTCGGTGCCGGTGTAGACCCGGCTCGGATCCACCGGGTCGACCAGCGCGATCATCAGCAGCAGCGAAGCGACCGAAGCCACGAGCGCGACCACCACGACCCAGCGGTCCACCCGCCGCCCGCAACGGGCGATGACGAGCACCACCACGGGCCACACCAGGTAGAACTGCTCCTCGACGGCGACGCTCCACAGGTGCTCGAACACCCGCGTCTGCCCGAACCGGTCCCAGTAGCCGGCCGACTCCGCGAGCAGATGCCAGTTGAGCAGGTTCAGCTGCACCCACGGGCCGTCCGCGAGCGTGGCCCGCACGACATCCGGCGCCGCCACCAGCCACACCAGCACGGTCACTCCGGCGAGCATGGCCGCCAGCGCGGGCACCAGCCGCCGGATCCGCCGTCCCCAGAAAGCCGCCAGCGACACCGCACCGGTCGTCTCGACCTCGCGCAGCAACAGGTCGGTGATGAGGTAACCGGACAGCGCGAAGAACAAGTCCACGCCGAGAAACCCGCCGGGCAGGTGACCGGTGTGAAACAGCAGCACCCCCAGGATCGCGACCCCTCGCAACCCGTCCAGCGCGGGAAACCGCACCCTGCGCCCGGCGGCCGGGCCAACCGCCGGGACCAGCCGAATAGTCGTCATGGCACAGACTCTGCTGCGGCCGCGTCAGGCTGCCGTCCCCGCGACGTCGCAGTCGTGTCGCAACGATCGGCGCGCTTCCCGCCGATACTGCCGTGAGGGGTTTCAGTTCGGTGAGGTGACTTCGGCGACGAACCGCGCGGCGACCTCGTGCAGTTTGATGTTCTCCTGCTGGGATCTCGCCACCAGTTTCTGGAATGCTTCGTCGGCGGTGATGCGGTGGGCGGCCATCAGGATGCCCTTGGCCTGGTCGATGGTGGCCCGGGTGGTCAGCGCGGCGCGGAGCTGGTGCGCGCTGGCATGCGCGGCGACGGAGCGCTGGGTGGCGCGCAGGGCGAACGTCACGACGGTGGTGTAGAGCTCCAGTAGTTTCTCGTCGGTGTCGTGGAAACCGTGATCACCGAAGCCGAACAGGTTGATCGCCGCGGACGTGGTGCCGGTCACGGGCAGTGGCGCGGCGAGGTAACTGCCAACCCCGAGATCCGTGGCGGCGGCGGTGAATTCCGGCCAGTACCGTGCGGCGTCCTCGATCCGGACACGTACCACCGTGCCGGTGCGGGCCGCGCGCACGCAGGGGCCGTCGTCGTGGCGGTACTGCTCGGCGTCGATGTCGTTCGCCCTGGTGTCGGTACTGACCGCCGTCTCGGGGACGCCGTCGCGGATCAGGGTGACGCTGGCCAGGTCGGCGCCCGGCACGACACGGACCACCTGATCGCACACCGCTTGCAGCATGACGTCGAGGTCGGGCTCGCGGTCCAGCGTGGTGGTCAACGCGTCCAGTGCGTCGGTGACCTCGTCGAGATGATCGACCAGCCGATCCACACTCTCACTCATCGCCACAATTCCTTCCCGGCGCCCACTCGCACCGCAGGCCGGGAGGCGGGAGATCCGGACGCGGCGTGACGCGGGCCGCTGTCGTCATCAACGGATCCAGCGCGAAATGCTACGCCGACTCCACCGCTGTCCGGCAAGGTCGCCCGCGTAACGTCGCGCACAGGACGCGCGACTTAACAGGACCATCCCGTAGGTGATCGTCGAGTCACTCTGCGCAGGCAGGTCCGGTCACCTGTTGTCCCGCTGAATACGGAAGGTGAAGTCGAGCCTGCGCCACCGAGCGAGCTTGCGACCGTCCGGAGTGGGACCGTTCTGCTCCGCGAAGTCGACGATCAGGCCGTCCTTGACCCCGAACACGGTGTCGGAGTCGAGGTAGTCGCCACCGCGCACGAACAACTGCGTGATGAGCGTGCGGTATCCGGGCTTCGCGATCATGAAGTGCAGGTGCGGCGCGCGGTACGGGTGCCTGCCGGTGGCGTCCAGCAGACCGCCCACCGGGCCGTCTGCCGGGATGGGGTACGGCGAGGGGACGATCGTCCAGAACCGCAGCCTGCCGGCGGTGTCGGTGCGGAAACGGGCACGCAGCACCGGGCCGTCGCTGTCGGGTAACTGGACGTCGTAGAATCCGTCCTCATTGGACTGCCAGACATCGACGATCGCGTTCGGCACAGGGCAGCCCGCCGTATCGTCGACGATGACGTCGGTCCACAGTGGAGTTCCGGGTAGTCCGGCCGCGAGGTCGGTGCCGTGCGGGGTATCCGGTGGACCGTCCACATAGAACGGGCCGAGCACCGCGGACGGGGTCGTGTCCGGGGTTCGTGAGTTGGTCAGGATGTCGACGACGCTCGACACGCCGAGTGTGTCTGACAGCAGGATGAATTCCTGCCGGGTGTCGGTGGTGATCTGCCCGGTGCGGGTCAGGAACTCGATCGCGTATTCCCATTCGTCCTGCGTGATGTCGTTGCGCACGAGGAAACCGTGCAGGGTGCGCACCAGGTCGCTCAGCACGCCGCGGAGCCTGTCGGGCGCGGCCGCGAAGCTCGTGACGACCTGGCCGGTCAGCGCGCGTACGTCAGGCGGGGTTCCGGCCGCCGCGACAGGGCGGCTGCCGGACCACGCTCGGCCCAGCAGGTCGGCGATCCCGTCGCGGGTGAGCGCCCGCGGGTTCGGATAGGGCACCGCGACGGCCGTCTCGGCCGCCTTGATCAAGTCGCTTTCGGCGAGCCCGAGCTCGGCCAAGGACCGTGGTGCCGGCAGCGCGGAGATCAGGTCGTGTATCCCGGTCGCCGCGTCGGGTGCGCCGAGGGCATCGGCGATACGGCGCATGACGTCCGGTACCGCCGAAGTGTTGTACGCCATGACATAAGGCAACACGACGGTGTGGGTTTCGGCGTGTGGTGACCCGAACGTGCCACCCAGGATGTGACAGAGCTGGTGGTGCAGGCCCATGCCGGTCGAGCCGAGGCAGGTGCCCGCGAACCACGCGGCACGCAGCGCCGCCGACCGGGCGTCCACATCGGACGGATCGGCCGCGATCCTGGGCAACGCGTTCGCCAGCAACCGGATCGCTTCGAGCGCGAGCTGGTCGGTGACAGGGTTCGCCTCGGGGGAGTAGAGCGCCTCGACCGCATGCGCCAGTGCGTTGACACCGCTGGCCACCGACATCGGCACCGGCAGCCCGAGGGTCAGGTCGACGTCGTAGAGCACGGTCTCAGGCAGCACGCCGGGCGTGCGGATCGTTGTCTTGACACCGTTCTCGGTCTGCCCGAGCACCGGCGTCAGCTCCGAACCCGAATACGTGGTCGGCACGATCAGCTGCGGGAGACCGGTGCGTAGCGCGATCGCCTTGGCGAGCCCGGTGGCCGAGCCGCCGCCGACGGCGACCACACCGTCGGCCGAGTGCCCGACGGCCAGCCGCAGCGCTTGGTCCGTGACATCGACGGGGGTATGCATGGCTGCGCCGCCGAACCGTGCCGCCAGCAAGGAGCCGAGCGCCGCCTCGGCGCGTTTCGCGTGCCGGGGCCCGGCGATCAGCAGGAGACGGCCGAGTCCGAGGCGTTGGGCTTCGGCCGAGAGTGTGTCGAGTGTGCCGTGGCCGAAACGCACGCGGACGGGGGTTGCGGTATAGCTGAACGAAGTCATACCAGGAGTTCTCCGTGTGAATTAGTTCTTGATGCTGTCGTGCAGCGCGATGAGCTGATCACGCAGCAGATTCGCGGTCTCGCCGTCGATCAGGTCGCCTGCCTGGTCGAACCGCTCCGCGCAGCGGAACACCATGACCTCGGGGCGGGTCAGCACCGCTGATCGTGTCCACAGGAACACCTGACGGAGCGCCAGCTGCGCCCGTACGGTGCCGAAGTTGCCGGGCGCCGCGCCGGTGATCGCGATGGGTTTGTGCAGCAGTGCGGAACTGGTCGCGGGCCGGGAGGCCCAGTCCAGCGCGTTCTTGAGTACGCCGGGGATCGAGTAGTTGTATTCGGGGGTGGCGATCAGCAGGCCGTCGGCATCGGTGATCGCCTGCCGGAACCGCTGGACCGCCGCGGGCGGTTCGGCGGTGTCCAGATCGCCGTTGTAGAGCGGGATGTCACTGAGTCCGTCGTAGAGGGTCAGCGACACTCCGGCAGGCGAGTGTTTCTGAGCGGCTCGCAGCAACGCGGTGTTCATCGAACCGGCACGGAGGCTTCCCGAGATGCCGAGAATGTTCACTTCATTCATGGTGTTCAGGTAACGGCACCCGTGACGGCCGCGCGATCACGATGGGCCGGGTGACTCATTCACAGACTTTGGGTGTCACGTGCTCACAACGGCGAGCTGGTGAGGTGGGTGAAGACGGCGCGGACGCGGGGAAGGTGCTCGCGGCCCCGGCGCATCGCCAGATAGAGCGGGTTGACCACGGGGCTCTCCGCGGTGTGCGCCACGTCGAGCGTCCCTTGGGCGAGGCCCGAAGCCGCCAGGTACATCGGGACGACCGCATAGCCGGTGCCCGCCTGAACGGCCCGGACCACCGCCCGCATGTCCGGCACGGTGAGCGTCGGCGACGGTGGCGAGTCTCCCCAGCAGGCCCGGAAGTACCGGCGTGCCATCGGCATCGACTCGGCATAGCCGATGAATCGCTGCTTCTCCCCGGCCGGGTCGTAAGGCGCGCAGCCCGCCGGACCGACGAGCACGAATTCCTCGTTCTGCCACGGGAGCAGGTAAAGCTGCTTGATCGGCGCCCCTTCGACCTTGGTGAGGACGGCGATGTCGAGCTGGTCGGAGAGCAGTTTCGTGAGCACTTCGCCGGGGAGGCCGATCTGGCAGTGCAGCTCGATGCCGGCGTCGAGCAGCGGAAGGGTGTGCGGGAGCACCAGTTCGGCGAGCACGTCTCCCGGCGCGCGCGGCCGAGGACCTCGAAGCGGCCGCGCGGCTGCTGCTCGAGAACGGCTGGGGTTTCCGGCTGCACGCCACCTACGACGAGACGATCCGGCACGACCTCGACGTGTTCGAGAAGATCGCCGCGGACGGGGCGTTCCCGCCTGGCACGCGGTGGCTGTTCGACCATGCCGAAACCGTGACACCGCAGAGCCTGGACCGCATCCAGGCGCTGGGCGGAGCGATCTCGGTGCAGAACCGGATGATGTTCCAGGGTGAGGCGTTCGTCGAGCAGTACGGGGCGGAGCGAGCGGAGACCGCGCCGCCGATCCGGGCGATGCTCGACACCGGACTGCTGGTCGCGGCCGGTACCGACGCCACTCGCGTGTCCAGCTACAACCCGTGGCTTTCGCTGTCCTGGCTGGTGAGCGGACGCACGGTGGGCGGGCTGCGCCTGTACCCGGAGACCAACCGGGTCGACAGGGAGACCGCACTGCGCATGTACACGGTGGCGGGCGCGGAGCTCACCGGTGAGGCCGAGGCCAAGGGCACGATCTCGGTCGGCAAGTACGCCGACCTCGCGGTGCTGTCCGCGGACTTCTTCTCGATTCCCGAAGCCGAGATCCCGTCGATCGAGTCCGTGCTGACCGTGGTCGGCGGCAAGGTGGTCTACGGCGTCGCGGAGTTCGGCGGGGCGGCGTCGCCGCTGCCGGAGATCTCGCCTGCCTGGAGCCCGGTCGCGAAGTTCGGCGGCTACCAGAACGGTGGCGTCGAGCAGGCCAGGGTGCTGGCCGAGGCGGCCGCAGACTCGGTGTCCCAGCGAGAGTGGCGCGAACGGCGCGGCGAAGAAGTGTCCATTGTAGACTTCGAGGACGGTTGCTGATGGACACCGGGCTGTTGGTGCTCCGCGTGGTGATCGGCCTGGTGCTGGCAGGCCACGGGGCGCAGAAGGTGACGTACCTGTTCGGCGGCGAAGGGCTCGCCGGCGGGACCGAGGAGTTCCGCCGCGACGGTTTCCGCGGTGGTGTGCTCACCGCGCTCGCCGCTGGCGCCGGTCAGATCGGCGGCGGGCTGCTGCTCGCGGCGGGCCTGCTCACCCCGCTGGCCGCGGCCGCGCTGGCGGGCACCATGACGGTGGCGGCCGGAGTCAAGTGGCACAAGGGTTTCTGGGTGCAGAACGACGGCATCGAGTTCCCGTTCGTACTGATCGTCATCGCCGCGTCGCTGGCGCTCACCGGCCCTGGCTCGTGGTCGGCGGACGCCGTGCTCGGCATCGCATGGCCTGGCTGGGCTGGACCGGCCGCCATCGCGGCAGGCCTGGCCGCGGGCCTCGGCGCCCGTGTGGTGCTGCATACCCGAGGAGAGTTGAAATGACCGGACAACCACGCCCCTGGGATGGCTCGCTCTTGAGGGGGCCGGTGCACGGCCCGCTGCCGATCCTGCTGGTGGCACTGACCTTCACCACGGGCATCGTGGACGCGGTCAGCGTGCTCGGACTCGGCCGGGTGTTCGTCGCGAACATGACCGGCAACGTCGTATTCCTCGGCTTCGCGCTGGCGGGCGCCCCAGGGTTCGCGCTGCTCGGCTCGCTCGCCGCGCTCATCGGCTTCCTCGGTGGCGCACTCGCCGGTGGCGCCTTGATCCCCCGGCTGGGTGGTGACCGGCGCCGAGTCTTCCTTGCCGCGGTGACGACGACCGCCGCGTTGCAGGCCGCCGCGGTCGCCGTGCTGCTCGCGGTCCCTGCGGGGCCGGTGACGGCCGCGATCGTCTCCGCGTTGCTGGCGGTCGGGTTCGGACTGCAGAACAGCGTCGTCCGGCACCTCGCGGTGCCCGACCTGACCACCACCGTGCTGACCATGACACTCACCGGCATCGCGGCCGACCTGCACGGGCCAGGCCGGGGCACGTTGGTCCGCCGGGTACTGGCGGTCGTCACCATGCTGGCCGGCGCCCTGCTCGGCGCGCTGCTGGTGGACGGGCCAGGCTTGATCTGGCCACTGGTGGTGGTACTGGCACTGCAGCTCGGTATCGCGGTGGTCTTGCTGCTCCAGGATCGCGACGCGCCATGGGTTTCGCGGTAGCGGGCCCGCGACCGCAATGGCTTACGGGTCTGTGGCGGATTCGTCGGGTGTCGCCTCGTGCCCGGGTTCGCCGTTGGTGCGGCGGCGTCGTTTCAGATCGGCTTCGTGCACATGCGGGACGCCGTCGGTGAGCTGGCGGAAGGCGAACAGGTGGCCGCGGGCGGACGTGCCGAGTACCCGTTCGGACGAGTTCACGCACGTGGATTACCCGTTCTGGGGTGCTCGAGACGTCGGTTGGGCGATCGCGAGCCCGGCCACCGCGGTGAGCGCGTGCAGGATGTTGTCCGGCCAGTTGGCGTTCAGCGCGGCGTCGCCTTCGAAGCCCGCGATCGCCGCGACGATGCCGTATGCAGTCACGGCGGTGAACACGAAGAACGCCCCCAAGCCGAACAAACGGGCCTGACCGCTCTTGCGGGCGGCCACCAGGCCCAGCAGTCCGATCGTGATGTGCAGGGCGTTCTGCAACAAGCCCACCGAGAAGATCCAGACGGTGTTGGACGGCTGGTGGCCGTTCAGCGCGGTCGGATCCGGTGCGAGCAGGAAACCGAGCACACCGAGCGCGAGGTACACCACGCCGATGACCAGTGCCGCTGACCGAGGCAGCGTCATGACGAGTCCCCTTTCGTAATGCCGATCCACCAGGTGAGGCGGCCGGTGTGCTGCCGAGGCGGCACCCCGGCCGGTCGGCTACTGATTGCCGTTTCGGGATTCCTTCGCCCGGTCGGCGACATCGCCGGTCGCCGAACGAGCCTCGTCCGAGACGGTGGACGCGGATTCCGCGACCTCCGACTTGATCGAGTCGACGGCCTCCTGCGCGGGCTCCTGGAGGTTGTCCTTGATCTCCTCGGCCGCGTGCTGGGCGACCGGCTGGACATGTTCGCGGGCGAGGTCGGTCGCTTGCGCGGCCATCCGGCGCTCAGCCGCCGACGCGGGCAAGAGGGAAGCGACCAGCCAGCCCGCGCCGAGCGCGATCAGGCCCGCCGCCAGTGGATTACCCTCGGTGCCACGGCGAAGCGCTTCAGGTGTTTCGCTGATCGCTTCGGCCGCGGCGGAGGCGGTCGAGCTCACCTTGTCGCCGGCCGTCGACGCGACGGAGCCGATCTTGTCGCCCACCGAGGGGCTGTGCTCACGGGGGCTGCCCATCACCTTGTCCTTGGCTGAGCCCACCGCGTCGCGGACCCGGTCGATCCGGCGCCCGACGATCCGGCTCGGCGTGACCTTCTCGGTCAACGCGTTGACATCCGTGCTGATCCTCCGCTGGGTGGTCTCGATGTCACGGCGGATCTGGTTCGCTTCGTTCATGGTCGTTCACCCTTCAAGGCGCTGGGGACCTGCTGCAGCGTGTCGACGGTCTGCTCGGGTTTCGGGGAGACCCGGCGCATCTCCTCACGGCCTCTGGTGAAGAGCGCGGCGCCGATGACGAGCCACACCGCGGCCACGATGAGCGCGGCCCAGCCGTGGTCCATGACGTTCGCCAGTCCCCACCACAGGGCCACCGAAGCGAACAGCAGCACCATGTAGGCGGCGAATCCCGCACCGCCGAGCATGCCCGCGCCTTTCGCGGTCTTACCGGCCTCGGCTTTGATTTCGGCTTTCGCCAGGCCGACTTCCTGGCGGACGAGCGTCGAAAGGTCGCCCATCACGTTGGACATCAGTTCGCCGACCGAGGTGTCGCCGACGTCGGCGGGAGGCGGTCCGTCCGCGCGGGACATCACGGCGCTTGCCTCGGTGCGAGCCCGACTGGCTCGGGCGCGGTGGTCTCCGGGAGCGGACGCGGAGGCACGGCGGGAGTGATGGCCCCGTCGGTGGCGGGCGTCGAGGTCCGCGGGGGCTCGGGTGTGGCCTCCGTCTTGTGCTGGTGGCCGGCCACCGCGCCACGGGTGAGCCTGCCGATCACCGCGCCGGTGACCGCGGCGCCTGCGAGGAACAGGCCGGGACGACGGCGCGCGAATCCGCGTACCTCGTCGAGCAGGTCGCCCGGCTGCCTGGCTTCGAGCCATCGCGCGGCCGAGTGGGCGTGCCCGGATACTTGGCGGGCGACGTCGGCGGCGACTCCGGCAGAATCCGCCTGTCCCGCCATCCGGTTCAATTCGTCCGCCAGCCCGTGCAGGCTCTTCGCGGCTTTCCGCTGTCCTTCGGTCGCCTGGGAAAGCAGCTGCTCCCTGCCTTCCTGCAGCAGGTCGCGAGCTTCCTCCTTCGTATGTGCGGCAACGTGTTTCACTTCTTCAGCCGCCGTGTGCGCGACTTCGCCGCCGCGGTCCGCGGCGGTCGAGGCCAGCTCACGTGCTTCGGACTGGGAAGAGTGGGGCCCGGAAGGACGTTCTTCGTTGCGCGGTGGTGGCGACTGGCCGCCAAAACCCTGAGTCATTCCAACCTCCTGGCCGGATAATGAGCCGATGCCGACATCGGCGTTGAGCGGACCGGCTACCCGTGCGGTGACCCCCTAAACCGAATCGGCAGCAGATTCAGCCAGCCGCCAATGGCTTGGTGATCTTGTCGCACACCATCAAGACCGCGGTGGAACGCGCTGAAGACCGCTAATCCTTTTCGCCTGTCGCCAAAACTCGAACTCGCTGGCTTTCCCTGCAATGCCAGGGAACTCAGTGCTTTCCACACGCAAGGCGAAGGAGAAACGGATGTTCCGCCATACGGATCACTTGCAGTTCCAGGCAAAGCCGGAGAAGCCGGATCCCGTGTACGCGCGCAAGCTGCAGGAGCTCATCGGTGGCGCCTACGGCGAGATGACGGTGACCATGCAGTATCTGTTCCAGGGCTGGAATTGCCGGATGCCTGGAAAGTACAAGGACATGATCATGGACGTGGCGACCGAAGAGATCGGGCACGTCGAAATGATCGCGACGATGGTGGCGCGGTTGCTCGAGGGTGCTCCGGCGACGGAATCGACTCGGGCGGCACTCGCCGACCCGGTGACGGCGGCGGTGCTCGGCGGGATGGATCCGCAGCACGCGATCGTCGGCGGGGGAGGGGCGCTGCTCGCGGACTTCCGCGCCAACGTCGCCGCTGAAGCCCAAGGCAGAGTCCAGACCGCGCGGCTGTACAACATGACCGACGACCCCGGCGTCCGCGACATGCTGCGGTTCAACCTCGCCCGCGACACCTACCACCAGAACCTGTGGCTCGCCGCCATCGAGGAACTGCAGGCGGACGGGTTGGCGGGCGTGGTCGCGCCGGACGCGTTGTTCGACGAAGAACACGCCGAGCACGCGACCCAACTGTGGAACCTTTCCGACGGCAATGCCTCGGCCGAGGGCGGGTGGGCGAACGGGCTCGCCCCGGACGGCAGCACACCATGGCCTTCCTGCCCGACCCCGAACCGCTCGGCGGCCCCGGTACCCCGCCGCCGCCCGGTCCCCTGCTGTACGCCACCTATGACGGCAGCCTCGGGGAACCGCGGAAGCCTGAACTGGGCTCCGAGACCGGCGTGATCGGCAAGATCAAGAAGGCCATCGACTAGCTGTCGACGCCCATGGCAGGCGAGGTTCGCTCGTCCTCGCCTGCCACGGGCGGTCTCGCGCGTGAGGCGGACTGCGGCTCAGCGGGCTCGCGATTTCGCGGAGCAGGCTGACGATGAGTTCGGACTTGCCGCCGCGGCCTGCCAGACGACCTGCGCGTTGCTGCGTGTCATGCGTCAAGGAGTTGGCAGGGTTTGATCTTGATAGAGCTGGGCTCAGCACATGTACGTTTAGGCTCGACGGCGACCTCGGACAGGTCGAGTCCGATGATCCGGTCGAACGCGGCGAGCGCTTCGGCGCGTAGTTGGTGGAAACACCCCCGCAGCGATCCACTCATCGCGACGGGCTCGCAGCGTGGTGTCAGAGACCCGGTGTTCGAGGATTGCTTCGATGTCGACCCACGACGCCCCCGTGGTGAGGCGGATCAAGATTCCCCAGAACACCAACCGGTCGGGCACCCGTGGCCGGTGGCAGCCAAGCGGGTGGACTGCCGGAACTCAGGAGTCGCCGCTCACCGACCGATGCTGACGTGGCCGATGGGCCTGCGTTCCGAAGCGACCCACGGTCGCGACCTGATCAGTCGACGGGTTACTGGTTGAAGAACGTCTTCAGTACACGGGCCATGAGTTCGGGGTCGACGACGTGTCCCTGCCCGTCGAGCGTGTGTCGTTCGGTCTGGGGGATGGCAGCAATTATCGCTTTCGCGGCGCGGTCGAAGAAGTCGGTCGGGAGGCCTGCGAACTGGGGCTGGGTGGTCGGACCCTCGGTGGTCACCAGGACCGACTGAGTGATGCGGGCAAGTCGGTTTGTGGGGATCTTGTAGTCATTGAGGACCATGGCGTCCTTGACGAGCGTGTGGGCGAGCGCGACGGACGAGGCCCAGAGCGGGTGCTGTTTGCCAGCCGCGATGTCCGCGTCGGGTCCGCCGGTAAGCCTCATGAACAGTTCCAGGAGCTCCTCGTCCCGGCCGGCTTTGTATGCCTCGTGGGTGTCCGCGATGTACTGGTTGAACCTCGGCCACAGGTCGTCCCCGATCACGTACGGCACATCCCACACCGCGATCTTGTCGATCGCCGAACCTGCCGCTGCTGCCTCCAGCGCGAGGGCGCCGCCAGATGAGGCGCCGTACACGTGAGCCGAGCCGCCGGCTGTCGCAATCAGCGCGTCGAGGTCTTCCACCTCCCGCGCCACGGCGTACGGCGGTGTATCGCCGCTGTCGCCCCGGCCGCGTCGTGCGTAGTTGTAGACCGTGAAATGGTTGGCAAGGAGCCGGGCCAGCGGCGCGTTCTCAGCGCCGTCGTCCAGGGTGCCGCCGACGAGGATCACCGCCGGGCCAGTGCCTTTCCGGTCGTAGGCGATCCTCGTACCGTCGGCGGACGTCACACGAAGTGTCATCTCGTTCACTGCTTCTCTCCATTTCTCGATGCGTGGTCGTCACCGTCGGAGCATGTCGACCAAGGACCACCCGGGGGCCCCGTCGCCGTGCCGTGTGTAGCCGATGACGGTGCCGTCGACGGAGGCCACGTTCATACTCCTAATTTAGGAGCATTCACACCTGTTGTGCAAGTACAATCGGGTGCATGAGCAAGAAGCGGCTGTTCGACGACCCCTGCGGCATCGCGCGAGCGCTGAATGCGGTCGGCGAGCGGTGGGCGTTGCTCGTCGTGCGGGAGCTGGTCTTCGGCCCGAAGCGCTACTCCGACCTGCACCGCGGGCTGCCGCAGATGAGCCAGAACGTCCTCGCGCAGCGGTTGCGCGAGCTCGAAGCCGACGGCCTGGTGCGGCGAAGGCGCCTGGGACCGCCTGCGCCCGCCGCCGTGTATGAACTCACGGAGCGCGGGCAGGAACTGGAGCCCGTGCTCCGCGCGCTCGCCCACTGGGGCAGCCGCGCACCGCTGCCCGAGGACGGCGCGGCGGAACTGAGCGTCGACGCGCTGCTGTTCGCCCTGCGCGCGACCTTCGATCCGGCACTGGCGGGTGAGCTGTCGCTGCGCTGCCAGCTGGACGTCGCGGGCGATCGGTTCCGCATCACCGTTGCGGGCGGGCGCCTTGAGTTGGACCGCGGTGAGCACGCCGAACCCGAGGCGTGGCTGACCGTGCCGGAGGCGGCGACATTGCGCGATCTGGTGTTCGCCGGTGCGGCGCTGCACGACGCCGTCGAGCGGGCAGACACCGAGGTGGCGGGCGATACCGCGCGGCTCGCCGCACTGCTGCGCTGCTTTCCCGCAGCCGTGCGGTATCCGGCGCCACAGGACCCCGGGCCGCCGGATCCCGTGTCGCCGGGCCCCGTTTCACCTAGCCCTGAGTCGCCGAACGCCGAACACCCGGATCCCGCCGTCAGCGCAAGAAGTCGTCGGGGGTGAGCGGCAGTCCGCGGACCCCGGACACCGGTGGCGAGGTTACGCCGGCCGACAGTTCAGACTCCGCGGGCTCGCGGAACTCATCGCCGAGACGACGACGCACCACTGGGATAGCGACCCGCAGCTCAACGCCTGGCGCTGGTCCACGACCGAGCATGATCGACTTGTTGCAGTAGCCCATCCCCTAACGGGACGACCGGACCGGGTGGCTACTGGCTCTCCGGCTGGTGAGGTATACCTGTCGCGGCGTCCGGTCGTTGAGGGCTTGGTGCGGTCGCAACGTGGTGTAGGTGTGGCGAAAGCAGTTGATCTCGACGGCCAACGCGTTGCCGTCGCCGGTGAACGCCTCCGCGAACACGGTCCCGCGGAAGCACGGCCCGTTGTCGGTGACCACCGCGACCGGTGCGGGCGCTTCGCCGATGACGAAGTCGTCGGCGTCGGCGTCGATGACATCCATCCAGCCCCGGTCGGCGCGGAGATCATCGAGGTCGAGGACCCGTTCCGCCTCGACCACCGCACGCCGCAGGCAGGCGAGCGCGTCCTGACCGCGGCTGGTTGGGGTGACGGTGGCGGCCAGACAGTACTTGCTCGCGTAGTCGATAACGGCGCAGATCCGCCAGATCCCGCCGCGGGCGGTCTCGAACTCACTGAAGTCCATCTGCCAGACCCGGTTCCGCTCGGTCGGAGGGGCGCGGAACACCCGCTTGCGAAGCCGTGACCAGGATCTGCGGCCGGCGCGGAACCCGGACGGCAGCAGCAGCCCGCGGCGGCGTAACGCCCGTTCCACGGTCGAGGTGGACACTGTGTGGCCGTCGGCGCGCATCATCGCGGCGATCTTGCGGTGTCCCCAGGCGGGCCAGTCCGCGGCGTACTTCGCCGCGGTCGCCTCGACTGTGTCCACCTTCGGCGCGGACCAGGGACCCTTCGACGGGCCGCCAGCGCGGTGACGCGCGAGTCGCCGCCAGTAGGTCCGCTCCGGGATCCCGGCCAGTGCTGCGAACCTCGACACCGACACGTGTTGTGTCGCTCTTAGGGCCTCGAGGTCGGCGAAGGGACCGCGTCGATGTACTCCGAGCCCTTCTGCCAGATCCGCAGCTGCACCGTCGCCTCCGCCAGGGCGAGCTTGAGCTCCTTGCACTCGGTGCGGAGCCGCCGCTCGGTCTGCGACTGACCGCCGTCCGGGCCGGGCAGCGACCGGTCCATGCCCGCCTTGCCCGCGTCGACGAACCGGTCCCGCCAGTTCCCCACCGTCGCCGAGGAAACACCATGCCGGCGCGCCGCCTCGGCCAGCGACAACTCGCCCTTCAACACCGCCAAGACGACCTGGATCTGCCCGTCCACCTGCACCTGCCGGGACGGCTTCTGCGATCTGCTCACCCAGACACCCTTCGTGACCGATCAGCCTCGGACCCTGCCACAAAGTCTGACGCACTCCACACCCAGACAGTAGAACATGTGTTCGACTCGTGCAACTTGCCGGTCCTGGAAGGGCGAGTGACTGCTCAGCCTGTCGACTGTTCCTGTGGCGTCCGGCGGGCCGCTGCTGGAGCTGATGCCGCTGCCTGGCTGTTCACGGCCGACGGTCAACCGGTGCATACGGATGGGGGTATTGTCCTGTTGGGCCGCCTGTTCGATACAGGTCATTGGCGAGTGTCACGCGTTCCCACCGGTCCCACGGGGTAGTCGAGTTCGGACGGGACGGAGCCGCAGATGGGACGCGACCAGGCCTCGCAGACCAGGCTGCGCGTGCTGGAGGCGATCACTGACAATGCCTTGCGGGAACTGGACCCTGACAAGCTGTTCGAGGTGTTGCTGAGCCGCGCGCAAGAGCTGTTGGCTGTGGACACGGTCACGGTGCTGCTGACCGATCCGGCCGGTGGCCACCTCGTGGCGCGCGCCACCCGCGGTCTGGAGGAGGAAGTCACCCAGGGCGTCCGGGTGCCGGTCGGCGCCGGGTTCGCCGGACGGGTGGCACAGCACCGCGAGGCGCTGCAGATCACCCACGTCGACGAGTCGACGGTGTTCAATCCGCTGCTGTGGAAGCGGGGTCTGCGTGCCATGCTCGGCGTGCCGATGGTCACCGGGGGAAACCTCGTCGGGGTGCTGCACATCGGCTCGCTCACCGAACGGCGATTCAGCGACGACGAGGTCGAGCTGCTGCACCTGATCGCCGACCGGCTGGCGGCAGGCGTGGACGCGCATCGCGCCCGCGCCGAACGCGCCGCGGCGGCGTTGCTGCAGGAAAGCCTGCTGCCAGGGCGCCTTCCCGAGATCGGCGACTGGAGCCTTGCCGCCAGGTATGTGCCCGACGCGGACAGTGGTGTCGGAGGTGACTGGTACGACGTGTTCACCCTGCCCGGCGGATGTCTGGGCCTGGTGATCGGCGACGTCGTCGGCCATGGACTGGGGGCGGCGGTGATCATGGGGCGGTTGCGCAGCGCGTTGCGGGCCTACGCCCTGGAGTTCAGCGACCCGGCCGTGGTGCTGGGCAAGCTGGACCGCAAGGCCTCCTACTTCGAGCACAAGACCATGGCCACCGTCGCTTACGCCGTCCTCGACACCGCGACCGGCCGGGTGAACCTCGCCCTCGCCGGCCATCCACGACCGGTGCTGGCCGTCCCCGGCCAGAAGACCACGTTCGCCGATGGCCCCGTCGACCCGCCCATCGGCTTCGAACTGGCGACGACCGGCCGCCACACCATCACCGTCGACCTGCCGCCCGGTGCTCTGGCCGTCTTTTACACCGACGGTCTCATCGAACGTCGCGAGGTGGACTTCGACGAGCGCATGGAGCTGCTGCGCCACACGGTGACCGCGATGCCGGTCGAAGCCGCCTGCGCGTGGATCATGTCCGAACTCATCGGCGGCCACCCCGCCACCGACGACATCGGCCTGCTCGCCGTCCGGCGCGCCCCGGCTCCCGGCCCACCAGGTCCGTCGATCCATGCCGGGTGACTGTTCTGCTGCCTTAGCTCAGCAACGTCGGATTTCGTGGTTCTTGCCGACCAGATGACAACCACTTCTGCGTAGTCGATCTGAGCAACGTGGTCAAGAAGGAGCGGTGCCCGGCGCTCGCAGGGCGTCGTCTCGTGTCGAGCGGATATCCAGGGTCTGTTCGAGCCCGGTCACTGTGATGGCTCGCAGCACCGAGGGGTTGTCGATGACTACGCGCACCGTGGTGCCCGGTCCGGCTTCCTGGTGGGTTTCAACCAGCAGCGATAGTCCGTTCGAGGCGCAGAAACGCACGTCCGCGAAGTCGAGAACGAGCAGGGGTGGCGGGTTGGTGAACACGGTGGAGATCGCTGTCTCTAGCTGCGGGATGGTGGCGAGGTCGATCTCGCCTGCGGCCACCACGATGGCAGCGTCCCCAGTCCGCTCCACCGATACGGTGAGCAGGCGGGCGGGGTCCGTGCTTGCCGGGTCGTCAACAGGCTCAGGCATGGCCTCATCATGCCCGCCACCCGTGCGAGTGGCGACTCCACAGGCAACAGCCGCGACGCGGTCGGGCGCTCCGCCTGACCCGATCATGAATTCGAGGTGCCGGTGGTGGCTGGCTTCCGAATAGTAGCCCGCGCCGCCTTCGCGCTGGCCCCGTCGACATCTGTTTGGCCGTCAACCAGTGAGCCGGCTCCTGTGTCGCGTCTCGGCGGGTGTCAGGCACCAGGTTGGTCACGAGCGGTCGAGGACAGGCTGTCCGCGGGTGCTCAGAGGGCCCACCTCATTCGAGTGATCGTTCCACGGCTGGTGGGCGTGATCACGGTCTGTGTGGTGACAGCGTTGAGCAGCGTTATCCCTCTCATGTGGAGCTTGTCCGAGTTCATCGCTTTCGCTGGCGGACGCCAGCGTCCGTAGTCGGTGACGGTGATGGTCACGTGGTGATCTTCGGGCTGGTACCGGGCGTGTACGTCGAAGATGCCCGGCATGACGGGATAGGCATGGAGCACAACGTTGCTCATCGCCTCGTCAGTGCCGAGCGCGACGTCGAGTATCTGCTCCCCGGACATGCCGATCTGAGCTGCCCAAGCGCTCAGGGCATGACGGATGCGGTGGAGCTGGCGGGGGTGTGCTGGAATCTCGGCGAACCGAAGGACGTGCCCAGAGCTGCTTGGGTGTGACGTGTCGGGTTCCTGCCACGGTTGCTTGCTGGAGGGGATATCCATGAGCGCTCGTTCCCTCTTCGTTGTTCGCTCTTGGCTTTTCGCGTGCACATGCGCATACCCGTGCGGCTAGCCAGCAAACACTTGGTCAGGCATTTTGATCACGAGGCTTCACCGGCAGCAAGGTCATTGCGCTTCTCAGGCTCGCTGCGCACGGTGTGCGACAAGCGACCTCCAGCGGTACAGCGTCGGTGGTCGCTGGCCCCGCGCTATAAATCGCGGGTGAGTGAGCGCGCTTCGGGTTTGTGCGAGCTGGACGCAGATCGGCCCCGGGCCAGCTTGCGCAGAGTTCGAGCACCGCTTGTTTCCGCGGAGTTCGGGGCTGATTTCTCGACCGGCGCTCCAATGGTGGGCCCGGCCACCACGACCGGTATGCGCAGGAGTTCGCGATCGTGTAGGCGTTGGATCGCCGCAAGCGTGCGTCACCCGTGTGAGTGGCTATCCGGCGTTCCAGGGCTTGCTTCACCAGAGGTGCAGGTAGTCCCGGACGTCGTCATAGCCGTCGAGCGCCCGACCATCCACGTCAGTCGGATCTGTTTCAGCGCGCGCTGCTAGAGATTTCACCAGTTCAACGGCGTCGTTGCTGAGACGTCCGAAGCGGCGAGCGGTATGCCCCAGGCAGAGGCCAGCCAACCCGAGCAGGGGACTGCCCGGCACCGCCCGCGTCCCGACCTGCACACACCAGTGCTCGACGAACTCCTGATCGTCATCGTTCAACGCACTCCCGACGAGAGCCTCTGCCGCCTCGTACTCCTGCGAGCGGTCACGCAGAGCCTGCTCCAAGATCGCGGCCACCACGTCATGCGGCAGCGCCGGAGGGTTTTCAAAGCGCAGATGGGAGTGCACCTCATGAGACTACGCATCTGCGACAACCGATATACGTCTCTGCTGCGGTGTTGTGACGGGTACGCGGCTACCCGACTCACCGAACCGGCAGAGCGTTGCTTGAGTACCTGCGTCCGGAACTCGGCGAGCTTGTCTTCCGCCGTACGCCAAGCCTTGTCGTCCGTGCCTCGATCGTGGCGCGAAGGTAGACCTGCTTGCTGGTGACCGGATCAATGCCCGCGTAGAGACGGACGCGGAGCGCTCCGCCGCGTTCTTCGATGTTCCCGCGCTTCCGTCCCGCGCCGCGTTGACCAGCCATAACGGTGACGGTAGGCCGGGGTCATGCACAAAGCGATGCCCAAAGATCGCGAACGTGGATCTTGGAAACGGCGAAATGCCTGGTCAAGCGTGGTGCGCCCCCGGAGCGGCTCGCCCAGGATGCACACGGATTCCCAATCCGCCCAGGCGAGCCGCTCGGGTCCGCTTCTGAGTGGAAAACCGCTGGTCATTGAGGCGCGGGTGCCGTTGGTGATGGAGCGTCGGGCGAAGCGGGAGGTCCGATGATTGGGGAGCGGGCCTCGGTAGCTCGGCTGGTGTCGGTGCTGATGGGCGTGGTTGTTGGGTTGACGTTCTTGTTCGGCTTCGGGAACGTCCTGAGCTTGGCGTTGCGGCTGGATGTGCCCGGGTATGTCGCACCGTTGGTGGCGCCCGCGGTTGATCTGACTGTCGTTGGCCTGTTGATCTCTACTCGGCATTTGGCTGAGGCTGGTGCTTCTGCCGAGGTGCTGCGGGCGGCGCGGCGGTTGCTGCTCGGCGCGGGCGTCGTGACATTGGCTCTGAATGTGACTGACCTCTGCTGGCTGGTCACTGGGGGCGAGCAGCGTTCGATGCGGTTGGACCGTTGTTGCTGATCGGCTGGTCAGAGGTTGGGCCAGCGTTGCTGAGTGCGATGAGTGGGGTTTCAGAAGTCGACCTGCAAATGCCTGAGCCAGAACCTGCCGGTGGTCAGGTAGTCGGAGTGGTGGCTGGAGATGGCCGTGAGCGACCCGTGTCCGGCGGCATCGTCGGAGGAGCTCGACCGGGCGCGCGCCGAGAACGCGCTCCATTGGGCGAAACATCAGCGGCCTATTCGGCGGATGTGCTTCGCAAGCGGCTGGGGATTGGCTCCTCGCGATCTCGGATGCTGGTGAAGGCTGTGCGGTCTGAGTGTATTGGCGCAGAACATTCGTAGCGGGCGAGCCGTGCGTTGGACCTGTCGTATGCCACTGAGGGTGATGCTCGAGGCCACTGCGAACGCGCTGACCAGCGGGTTCGCCGCGGTGGGGCCGACGCCGAAGCCCTGGGTGAACAGCGGCAGCACCGGCGAGATGATGCCGACCCCCAGCGAGCACAAAGTACCCGGCTGCGAGGAATGGGATCGCCGGATCGAGGCGCTTCCCGGCGCCGATGGGTGGCTGGGCATCGAGCATGGCGGGTCCCTCTGCCAGTGATGTTCGGCCGATGCGCGGAAGCTATGCGTGGTTCGGCGTGTACAGAACGCGTGTGCTGAGGAAACCGGGCAGCCGAATTCGGAACTTCAGCCGATCGAGGGTTGAACGAGGAGCCCCGGATGGACGATGTCGAACGCCCGGACGAGGCTGGCTCGGAGCTCCGGTCGCCCGTGCGGCGGTCGACCGGAGCTGGCGGAGCATCTCAGGATATGTCGGTAATTTTGGTGATCGTCATCATGACGGTAAAGCTCTCGAGTATGGCGGCCGCGGTTTTACGAATAGACCTCTCAAGGTCGCAGTGTGGTAACTGACCGGTGGCAGGCCATGCGAATGTGACAGCCATTCGGCGTGCGCATCGGAGGCCGCCGGCGTCGATCAAGGCGGCGTGGTCATACGCGGCCCAGTACCACCATCAACTCATCCAGTGGCTTGTTCGCGTCACCCGGTGTGGCGTACCGCGCCGGCGGCCTCTTCTGCTGGTGTCAGGGCTTCTCGAAGTGCTGGTAGTCGACTGGGGTCTCCCAGAAGCCACCCCAGGTCCAGCCGCGGGAGGTGAAGGCCCGCTCGGTCACGTCGCCTGCGTGGATCATGCCGGGTGCGCGGAGCGCGCGGTCGGCATACGGCGCGCCGTTGGGCGGGTAAATCGTGCCACTGCCGGAGATGTAAGGGTTCTGCACGGTGTTGATGTCGATGGCGCGCCCATAGGAGTGATTGGACCATGCGGTGCCGCCGGTGATCGCCCGGCAGTTGAACGCCGAAGTGTTGTTCGCGGCCATCGACGCGTCGTCGTCCGAGTCGTATTTCTCCACGGTCTCCATCCGTTCGATGGGGAACCGGCCGAAGTACAGGTCGGCGAAGGTGTACGCGACCTCGACGGCGCGATCGGCGTTGACGATCAATTCGCCCCGGTGTGTCGCACCGTCGAAGCCGAGAAAGGTCAGGCTCATCAGCCGCAGCTGACCGGGACCGACCGGGCAGCCCTCACGCCAGCTGGAACCAAGCCGTTCTGCCGTAACCGGCTTGATGACGGCGATGTAGGGCGCGAGCCCGCTGCCTGCGGGCGCGGCGAGTCGAACGGTCTGGGTCGAGGTGGCCGGCGCCGACGTGGCACCGCCCAGAACCACGGACAGTGTGAACGTGACGACAGCGAAAACTCTGGTTCTCAGTTTCATGATCGCTATACGTGCTTGCGACGCTGGCCGGTTGCCGAGAGTCGGGTTCGCCACATCCGGGCAACCTCGAGTGTGTCGGCGGATCTGGGTCACCGACCAATCAACTGTCCACAGCGGACTGTTGGCCGACTTCGTCGGAGCAATGCTCGCCATGAGCCATGGCGCGGCTGGTTCGGATGTCAAGAGGGCGGATCCGCCACTAGACGGGCTGACAATTCTCTATGCAGACTAACGGGTTCGGCCTGCGGTCGTTTCGCGATCTCGTCGATGCCGGGCTTGACCGCGTGGGCGCCCTCGCGTCAGAGGCAGATTTGACTTCCGAATTGCTCGAGGCCGCGTGCTCGTCCGCCGGGGCTTGATCGGGTTGGTCAGGTCACTCCGGGCGGTGCGGGCTTTCGAGTCCACCAAGGACGGGTCGAACGGATGTCCCGCCACGCGTTCGTCGCGCAATGCACCTCGCCGAAAGCCAGGTGTGCCCAGCTGAAATCCTCGACCCAGCGCACCGAGACCCTGTTCGCGGCCAGCGCTCTTTCGGTGGCATCGCGGAAAAGGTCACGGCCTGCCACTACCGGGCCATGCGGATCAGGTGCCGCGAAACGACTCGCGGTCAGTGATATCCCGTTGACGACATCAGGGGTGAACGCCACGAGCTTCGGATAGGCCGGATGGTTCCTGAACAGCACGGGCACGCAAACCAGCTCATCGCGCGACAAGCCGGTCTCGGCCAGCAAGACCGCGATCTGCGCGTCGATGTGCGTGGCAGCGCTCTCGTTTTCACTGAGGAGAGCGCCGTCGCTGAGCAGTTGCGCCACGGTCGGCTTGATCTCCGCCTGGGTGCCTTCGAAAAGCCGAGCTTGGCCGGAGCCGGTCGCCTGAGCCGAGCGGAGCAGCGCGACCGCGGCTCTGGGATCGGCGACCATCACCGTCCAGCGGCGTGCGTTGTCCGCTCGCACCACGTGGACGGTTTCATCGACATGTCCGACCGCGAGCCATGACGTGTCGAGCACCAAGGGCGGCTGCATGCCCTGACCGGTCAGCATGGTGAGGAAAGCCGGATCCGGACGCAGCGCGTCCGTCGCGGAGCTGCCGTAGAGGAGCCTGCCGTGTGGAAAGCGGCCGTCGGGCGGTAGCGCCTCGAAATTGCCGGTGGCGTTGCGAAGGTCGACGCCGAAATGCCTGCTCACGTCCGTGAACTCCTGGACGACCGCCACGTCGGGACCGCGCAGATCGCGGAACAGCAGCCGCCCGGCGGGCCTGAGGGTGCGCTCGATCCTGCCGCCCGGCCCGGCCAGGTCCCAGACGTTGGCCGACCGGATCGCGAAGCGCATCACCTGCCTGCCGCCGTGGCGGGCAGGCATCTCGGCGTAGGCGGGCTCGAACAGATCCTGCCACCACATGTCCTTCCACCAGCCGGCGCTGCCGGCGATGTGCCGGACGCCCGCACCGGTGCCCCGTGCCGCGTCCCGCAGCGTCGTGCTGAACGGGGCCCAGTCGCCGGGAACGCCTTCGGGCGGGAACAGCGGCCCGCCGTCCGCGGGCAGTCCGGGACCGTCGCCAGGTCGAGCTGCGAAGACGGTCGTCGCGGGTTGCAGGTCGTGCTGGAGCATCAGCGGGGCAACCTGGAGTGTGTGGCGGTACCTTCGCTCGGCACCCCGGTCGGTGACGGTGAGCGTGATCGTCACGTGGCCGTCCCACACAGCCGGGTCGCGGATGATGTCCCGGCCTTCGACCGCGAGTTCGGCGCCGCGGCGTAGTTCGGCGGCGGTGAGGACGCCAGAGCCGGGGGCCAGCGGCGTGAAGCCCGCCGCACGGCGGACGAAGACACGCGCGTATTTCCCGTGATCCAGCTCGACGAGTCCGGTCGCGCCCGCACTGAGCCTCGGGTTCGCGAGTACGTTCACCCTCGCGAGATCCGCCTCGTCGGCGTCGCCGTTGACCACTTCGTCGGCAGCGTCGCCGCATTCGGCGAGCCGCCGATCGACCTGGAGGCCGACCAGGTCGAGATCAGCCTCGGCAACCCGGCAGCGTCGCTGGTCGTCGTCGAGGTTCGGCAGCATGACCGTGTCACCGCGCAGCGTGGACTCCGGGCCTGCCGCCGCGGAGTCCACGCCGATAACGGCCATGGCCGTTATCGCGACGAGTGCCGGGAGCATTTTGGCGCGCGTACTGGAATTCCCCATGGGAATATTCTAATAGTCGTTCAATGTCTGCGACAGGCTAGGAGTCCGTCGAGTTTTCGCTCGACTGCTTCTGGTTGCGAGTGATGTGCAAAAGAAAGGAGCCGAGTAAGATCAGGATAATGGATCCGACGATCTGGAACACGGGCCCATCGCTGAGGTAGAGCACGAGATACCAGCCATGATAATCCGGTTTGACCATGCGCTGGATGAGCCCGCCGATTCCTTGGATGACGCAGAGAAGGCCCAGTACGCCAACGGTGAACTTCGCGCTTTTCACAATTCCCCCTTGAGTTGTCGGCTGCGCGACGGAGTGTCGAATGCGGACGGCCGTCAAACGACTACTCTCAGCTACACGGTAGCACGCGAGCAGAGTGGCTCGCAACGAGAGCTGGAACCTCTTAAGAGCGGAGGAGTGTTTATCGCAGCTGTGAGATTCGAGCCCTTTCCGCAAATGCCACAATGTTTTCCAGCGCGGTCACCGCGCGGCGTACCCCGTCTTCGGGGTGCACGATCTCGGCCAGCGCGCGTGCCTGCCGGATGAGGGCCTGGTCGGTGACCGCTTTCCGGATCGCACCGGCCAGGTTGTCCGGACGCAGGTCGCGGACGCGGATCGGCGCGGTGGCCACACCCGCCCGATGCGCACTGACTCCCCACATGAGCTGTTCGTTGTGCACTGGGCACGGCACCTGCGGAATGCCGATACGCAAGGCCTCGTTGATGGTGCCCACACCGGCCGCGTGCACGATCGCGGAGACATACTGGAGCAACCACCAGTAGGGGATGTCGTCGGTAAGGTGGATCGACGGCGGCGGGTCGGCGATCTCGATACTGCCCGAGGCCCGGATGACCACGGCTCGCACGCCAGCGCGCTGGACGGCCTCCGTGACAAGTCTGCCCGCCGCGTGCGGGTCGAGTCCGCGCACCGTGCCGAGACTGACGCAGATCGGCGGATCGCCCTCGCTGAGGAACCCGGTGAGTGCCCGCGGCGGATGGTAGTCCGAGTCCGGTGGCAGGTACCAGAAGCCGGTGGGGTGAACCCAGGTGGGCCAGTCGGGGGCCGGTGGCACGAGCTGCTCGCTGAACCCGTTCAGCACGGGGACCGGGCCGCCGTCGGGCCTGCGCAGCCGGTTGTGGGCGCCTCTCCGTGGTGGCAGCCCCAATACCTCCGCGCGCCACATGTCGACCGGCATCTTCCCGATCGGCCGCAGCACCCGCGCCGGCAGGTGGCTCAGTCTCCGGACCACCCGGGGGAATCGCTTGTCGGCAGGGAGGTACTTCGCCGGGTAATGCCAGGACGGGACATAGTTGGGGAACAGCGTCGCGAGCACGACGGGGGCCCCGATCCGCTCGGCGACGTGGTGTCCCTGTTCGAAGGGCAGTGCCTCGTATGATTGGACGACGACGTCCGCGCCGCCCTCGGCGGCGGCGGAGATCTCGCGGAGGATCCCGGGAAAGCAGCGGATGAATTCCTTGGAGAGTTTGTCCAGCGCCGTCTTGCGTATTTCCCGTGTCGACGCGTTGTTGTTCCCCTGGTTGCGGAGCCAGGCGCTCACATCAGGGTCGTCGACATAGAAATCGAGCAGTTCGTCGTTGCGTGGAATGTAGTCGACGTCGTAACCGGCCGCATGCTTGGCGAATTTCGCCGGACCGGCGAGCACGGCCTTGTGTCCGGATTCGTTCAATGCGTGCGCCAGCGCCAGATACGGCTGGACGTCACCGCGTGAGCCGTAAGCGTAGATCAATGCTTTCATGCTGATTTCCCGTCCTCCGGTTCGAGGCCGAGCCGATCCGCGAAGAACGCGAGCTGGTCGGCCGCCAATTCGATTTCCGAGCGGCGCGACCGCTGGCCGTGCCCGACGGCGCTTTCCCGGCGCAGCAGTACCGGATTCCCGCTCGCGCTGCCGTGCTGAAGCGCGGCACACATCTTGTAGGCGTGCACGGGTGAGACCCTGGAATCCGCTTCGAAGACGGTGAACAGGACCGCCGGGTACCTCGCTCCTTCGCGCACCCGGTGGTACGGCGAGTACGAGATCAGCCAGTCGAGCTGGTGCGCGTGCTCGGCGGAGCCGTACTCCGACCGCCAGAGCGGCCCGAACCCGAACCGTTCGTAGCGGACCATGTCGAGCAGCGGTGCGGAGCAGACGGCCGCGCCGAAGCCGCCGGGGATCTGCGTGATCGCGGCGCCGACCAGCAGACCGCCGTTGGAGACGCCGTAGAGTCCCAGTTGCCGTTCGGTCGTCCATCCACGGTCGACGAGCCAGGCGGCCGCGGCGTGGAAGTCGTCGAAGCTGCGCTGCTTGCGGTCGAGGCTGCCGTCACGGTGCCAGGACCGGCCACGTTCGCCACCGCCTCTGACGTGGGCGATCGCGAACACGCCGCCTGCGAGCACCCAGGCCAGGATCATGGGTGAGTACGCGGGGCCCATCGAGACACCGAAGCCGCCGTAGCCGTGCAGGATCGCCGGCCGGGCCTCCGTGCTCGTCCCGGCCGAGATGACCTCGACCTCGACTTCGGTGCCGTCGGCCGACTGGTAGCTGTCGCGCTCGACGTGGACCACGGGCCGCGGTGGCGTCTGCCGGGACCATGCCCGCGTCATGCCGGTCACCGCGTCATAGCGGAAGACGGAGGCGGGAGTCGTGTAGTCGGTGTAAGTGAAGAACGCGTCGCGCCCTGAACCGTCCGCCAGTTCCAGTACGGATCCCCAGCCGGGTAGCGCGACGGTTCTCGGCGGACGCCCGCCGTCGAGCGCGTGGACGGTCAGTTCCGTCCGCGCGTCGCGGGCGACGGCGAGCAGCAACGCCGGCTCAGGGACGTTCAGCAGCAGGAACGACTTCAGCACCGCATCATGCGGTTCGGGTACCAGTTCGTGCCAGTCGCCTCGGCCGGACAGCGGCCCAGCGCACACCCGTCCGCGGTCCGCGCCCTCGTCGGTGAGCACTATCGCCCGGCCGTCAGCACTGACGGTGGCCTGGACGCGCTTTCCCACGGCGCGTTTCACCACACTTGGCCTGCTCACGTGATCGGGACCGGCCAGCTCGCATGCCCAGAGATCTTTGCTCTGCGCTGGGCCGAGTGAAGCTGTGATCAGCAGCTGGGTTCCCGACTGGTCAGTGGCGAATTGGTAAGACCGGTAAGGTTTCTCGTCAGCGTCGAGTACGACCAGGTCGTCGGCAGGCGCGGTGCCCACCCGGTGCAACCGGACCTGTCGGCTGAACGTCTCGGCATCGCGGACGTAGCAGAACGCCTCGCCGCCGGGCAGCCAGGCGACAGGTGAGTAACGGCATCGATCGATCGGGCCGTCCACGAGTTGCCCGGTGGCCACATCGAGTACCACCAGGCTGGCTTGCTCGTCGCCACCAGAGGAGAACTGGCAGGTGAGCAGGTCGCCTTCCCTGGAGGGACACCAGGCGTCGATGGTCGCCGTGTCGTCGGACGCGAGTGAGCGCGGGTCCACCAGCACCCGGGGGTCGCCGCCGTCCGCGTCCGCGATCCACAGCAGCCGATGCTGGTCGTCCGGCGAGCGCAGTGTGAAGAAGGATCGGCCGCCCGCGAAAACCGGCGCGCCGGCCTCCGGCACCCTGGACAGACGGTCTGCCGCGCGGCGGAAGTCGTGCGGCCATTTCCGCCGTTGACCGGCGAAGAGTGTGTCCTGCTCCGCCAGCCACGTGAGCACTCGGTCATTGTCGGCGTGCTCGAGCGGCCGGTAAGGATCGCGGACGTGACGGCCCAGCACGACGGTGTCGTGGTCGTCTCGTTCCCACGCCGGGTATCGGATGGTCATCGGCCGCGACCGGATCCGGTGGCGGCCAGCCGGGCATCGCCGTGTGGGTAGTGTTCGCGATACCACCGCACGGTTTCCCGCAGCCCCGCACTGAGCGGACGAGGGACGAAGTCGATCACTTCGGCCATCCTGCTCACGTCCAGCTGCCTGCCGGAAGGTCCGGTCGGTTCGTCGCGCAGCAGCTTCAGCCGCTCGGGCTCGCCGAGCATGTCCGCCAGTGTGGTCGCCAGCTCGAGGATGGACACCGACTCCGCTGTGCCCACATTGAACGTCCGGTGCCTGCCGTCGGCCACCAGCCGCAACGTGGCCTTGACCATGTCCGCGACATGGATGAACGATCGAGTCTGGCTGCCGTCGCCCCAGATCTCGAGGTCCTCGCCTGCGGCGAGCTTGCCCAGCATGCTGGGGATGACCCGGCCGACCGGGCCGTGGAACCCGTCACGAGGACCGTAGATGTTGGTGGGCCTCGGCAGGAACACGCGCATGCCGAACTGGTCGCGGAACAGCTCGGCCAGCACTTCGCCGAACACCTTCGAAAGGTAGTAGCCGTTCGACGAGTAGCGCATGCTGCGGCGGAAGTCCTGGTCTTCGGAGACGATCGCGCCGTCTTCGGTGGCGTAGATCTCGGCCGAGCTGACCACAACGGTGTCCTCGACTTCGTGGTCGCGGGCGCAGTTGAGCACGTTCGAGGTGAACCGCAGATTCTGGTCGAGTATCCGAGCGGAGTTCTTGATCTTGAACGAGGCGTTCCCGTCCAGCGCGGCACAGTGCACCATCGCGTGCACCGTGGGCGCGCAATACTTCACCGCGGCCTGCAGTTCCTGTTCGTCGAGCAGATCGAGTTCGAGCGTGCGCAGCCCTGGGGCGGGCGGAAGCTGCGCGAGCCTGCCGAACCGGTCGCCGCGGTGCAGGCACACCACCTCGGCGCCCTCTGCGAGCAGCGCTTCCACGAAATGGGAGCCGAGGAAACCAAGCCCGCCGGTGACGATCACCGTTCTTCCGGCCCAATAGCCTGCCATGACTCACCTCGCTCCCGTTCCCGCGGCGTGCTCGCGGTGAACCGACTCCAGGAACCGGACCGCGGTCGCGGCACCGTCCTCGGCGCGGATCCGGCGGCCGAGCCGGCCGGCTTCGGCCGCCATGGCACCATCGGTCGCTTCCCGCAACGCGGCGCTGAGCGCGTCGGGGCTGAGGTCGCGCTGCCTGATCGGCGCCGTCGCGACACCGAGCTCGCGCGCCCGCACGCACCAGGCCTCCTGCTCACTCGTGTGCGGCACCGGCACCTGCGCCACGCCCGCGGCGAGCGCGTCGTTCACCATGCCGACGCCGCCGCCATGCACTACGGCGCTCATCCTGGGGAACAGCCATTCGTAGGGGAGTTCGTCGACCAGCAGCACATTGTCGCCTAGCTTGGCGGCGTCGATGTTCGCGTCGCGTCGCACCACGGCGCGGACGTTCGTCTCGGCGACGGCCGCGCCGATGATCCGGCCTGCCTCGCCCGCGTCCCGGCTGACCAGGCTGCCGAAGCCGATGAACACCGGCTTGTCGCCGTCCATGAGAAAGCGGGTCAGTTCGGTGGGCGGTGCCCAGGAGTCCTCGGCAGGCAGATGCCAGAAACCTGATGTGGTCACCCTGCCCCGCCAGTCGGAGGCGGGTGGCACGACCAGCGGGCTGAAGGCGTGGATGAACGGGACCCGGCCGCCGGAGGGGGTGCGCAGGCGGTCATGCCTGCCGCGCCGGGGCGCGAGACCGAGCGTGCCCTCGCGCCACTGGTCGACGATCCCGCGTCCGATCTGGAAGTGACGCATCGGCAGGTAACTCAGCCGGTTGAGCGGTTCGGCGACCTTGGTGCCGAACGGAAGCAGCTCACCGGGGTAGTACCGGCTCGGCACGCAGTTCGGCCACAGCGAGCTCATCACCAGCGGTACGCGAAGCCATTCGGCGATGTGCTGGCCGAGCTCCCATTGGTAGAAGCCGGCGACGACCAGGTCGGCACCACCGACCGCGGCCAGCGCGGTGTCCTCCAGCATCGCGGGCAGCCGGGCGCGCAAGGTCTCGCGGAGCCTCGTGCTCGCCTGTCTGCCCCGCTTGCGGTAGCCCGCCTCACCGCTGCCCTGGTAGGCGATCGTGTACTGCACCTCAGGATCTTCCAGATACATCCGGATGATCTCGTCGTCTCGTCCGGCGAACTCCACCTCGTAGCGGTCGGCCAAGCCCGAGAAACGCGATGGCGCGGACAGCACCGCGTGATGGCCGCGTTTGTTCACCGCGTCGGCCAGCGCCAGATACGGCTGGACGTCGCCGCGGGTCCCGTAGGCGTAGATGAGTACCTTCAAGCTCGCCTCCGTGGCGAAGTGGCCGGTGCTGGATTGCCGTCAGCGCCGGACGGTGAAATCGACGGTCAGCTCTTCGAGTGCGAGCACGCCACCTGCGGGGTCGAAGTGCCGTAGCGGGGCGTCGCGTCGCACGCTGATCTCATGGAACCGGCTCGCCAAATGGACGATCGCCCGTGTCGCCTCGAGTTTGGCCAGATGAACACCGAGGCAGAAGTGCACCCCGCGCCCGAAGCTGAGATGCGGGTTAGGCTCCCTGGTCACGTCGAACCGGTCCGGATCGACGAAGCGCCGCTCGTCGCGATTGGCCGAGATGATCCACGGGATGACCATCTGCCCCGCCGGGATCCGGACTCCGTCCAGTTCGGTGTCCACTGTGCTCCAGCGGGCCGCCCTGGCGAAAGGTGGCCTGCAGCGCGCGATCTCTTCGACAGCGGACTCGATCTTCGCTGTGTCGGGACGAAGGCGGCCGAGCAGTCCAGGGTGCTCGTCGAAGCAGAGCACCGCGCTGGTGAGCAGCGAGCATGTGGTCAGGTCACCGCCGGTGAGCAGCAACCGGAGGAAGCCCGCTATCTCATCGTCGGACAGTGGGACGCCGTCCACGCTGGCCTCGGCCAGCTCGGTGATGAGGTCGTCCTTCGGTGCGGCCCTGCGCTGGGCGAGCTGGTCGAGCAGATACTCGCGCATGGGGGACAGGACCGTGCCGGTGATGTCGTCCGGTGCATCGTGTTCCACGGA
The DNA here is from genome assembly GCF_042734395.1 of Amycolatopsis sp. NPDC059657. Classification (NCBI taxonomy): domain Bacteria; kingdom Bacillati; phylum Actinomycetota; class Actinomycetes; order Pseudonocardiales; family Pseudonocardiaceae; genus Amycolatopsis; species Amycolatopsis sp. NPDC059657. The sequence goes on from NZ_JBHWEB010000001.1 coordinate 207,445, forward strand.
TCGGGTGCGCTTTCCCCGCCGCTGGGCGAAACTCCACTGTTTGAACAGCGGCACATCCGCGACGGGCAGGCCGAGCACACTCGCGATGACAGTGGCAGGCAGCCGATAGGCGAACTCATCGACGAAATCGACCCCTTCGGTGCCGGAAAGCTCGTCGAGCAGTGTGCTCGCCACCCGGTCGACCTCGGTTCTGAGCGCGCCGATCGCCGAGGCGGTGAACCGGTTGCTGACCACTCCGCGCAGCCGGTTGTGCCGGGGCGGGTCGAGCAGCGCGAAGTTGCCGTCGATGAGGTCGTCGTTGACCGAGATCTCCGACGGGAACTCGCTCGAGTACGCCAGCCGATCGGTCAGTACCCGATTGGCCCCCTCATAGGAGAAGACGTGCCAGGCGCCGGAACCGGGATCGAAGATCACCGGTTCGGTGGCCCGCTGATGCGCACCCCAGTCGTGCAGCGCGCGTACGGGATCCTGCGGTTCACTGCCGGCCGTCACGACCGATTTCGTCATGGTGGTAACCCCCGGGTCATGGGGTGGGGACGCGGGCGGCTAGCCCGCGCCCCCACCTTCGTGGTCAGCCGTTCAGCTGCTGATTCAGCAGGTGATCGAGCCGGTCGAAGCGGGCAGGTCGCTCTCTTCGATGTCGACGATCAGGTTCTGCAGATCGCGGATGTTCTCCATGGTTCACACCTCCTCGTTCACGGGTGTTCAACGGAAGTGGCTGGACTGGTTCAGCAGGTGATCGAGCCGGTCGAAGCGGGCAGGTCGCTCTCTTCGACGTCGACGATCAGGTTCTGCAGATCGCGGATGTTCTCCATCGTTCACACCTCCTTTTGCGGTGAGTAGTGCTGGTTGGAAGCCCGGTCGGTGAAGAACGGCAGGAACCTTCCGGTCCCGCCGGTGCAGGCCGTGGTGGCGAGCAGTACCCCGGCGACCCCGGTGGCGAGGTCCATCGAAACGCGCAGGCCGAACTCGCCGGGAAAGGCAAGATGTCCTTGGTACGAGAGCGCGTGCCACGACTGGCGGGCCAGGTGCCGGGAGATCAGGTCGGTGAAACCGAGACCCGGATCCCGCCTGCGGTTGCGTTCGAGCGCGGCGATCAGGCCGGCGCGGCCGTTGAACAACTGGGGCTGTAGCACGAACTCGCTCGTGCAGGCCTTCAGCAAGGCCGGTAACTGCTCCGCGGCGCGTCCGCCGTCCACGTGCCGCGACAGTTCGTCGATGGCGAGCGCGATGCCCGCGCTGCCACCGTCGAGGTAGGCGAGGGTGCGCACACCCTTCTCCTCAACCAGCAGCGCCCCGGTATCGGCGAACACGCAGCCGTCGAGATCGCGGTCCACGGCGCGGGTGGCCAGTCTGAGGTACGCGTCGTCGTTGGTGTGCTCGTACAACCTGGTGAAGAGCAACGCCGGGCCGGACCAGCCGTGCATGAGCCCGGTTTTGGCCGGGCGCCGGTCATCTCGCGGCTCCGCCAGCCGCGAGGCCAGCTCGGTGGCGATGCCGATCGCGGCGGTGGCGAGGCGATCGTCGTCGTGACGACCGGCGAAGTGAAGCAGGTTCAACCCGATCCCGGAGAGGCCTTTGAAAAGCCCGATGTCCTTGACCAGCGCGGCATTCGCTTCCCTGTCCAGCAGCTCGGCCGCGGCATCCTGATAACCGAGGAAATCGAGTGCGAACGCCACCCCGTGCAGGCCGTTGTAGAAGCCGGGAGGCTGGTGCTCGGTGCTCATCGCGGTTGTGACGAACCATTCTTCGGAGCGCGCGTCGCGTCTGCCGGCCACCGCGAGCGCCCAGAGGATTCCCCCGGCGCCGTGTGCGAGGTTGATGGCACCGCCCGCGCGGAACTGCGCCGAGTCACCGGGGAACAGCCGATCGGAGCGCTGCGGGTCGGCCGATGCCAGAATCGCCTCGCACATCGAGGCCGTCTGCTGCGTCCAGTCGGCCGCGTCCAGGTCCACTTCGAGTGGCTCGCCACCGAGTTCCGGCGGTGACGGCGGGCGCAGCGCGCGGTCGGTCAGCGTGGCGCGGATGCCCTCGAGAAAGCCTGTGGGGACGTCGAACCGCTCGGCGATGACGCTGAGCTGCTCACCTGCCTTGTGCTCGTCGAACACCCGCATCTTCTCCAACGGGAAGAACAACGCGCACTTGAGCGCGGCCAACGCGTAGTCGTCCAGCTGCCTGCCGCTGGCACGCTCACCCGCGATGAATCCCATGGTACCCATCGCGGGCCGATAGTCGTGGTCGGTGAGGTCATAGGTCATCTCGAAGTCGATCAGGCACACCGAGCCGTCGGGGCGCACCATGACGTTTCCGAAGTGGAGATCCCCGAAGCCGATGTTCTTCGCATGCATGCGCTCGAGGATCTTTTCGATCTCCGCCAGTATGCGCAGTGCCTCGTGCGCGTATGCGGCGCAGGCGGACGGCTCAGGGGTGTCGAAGAGGATCATCGGGTGGTTCTTGGCCATCCAGACCCACAGGTTCGTGCCTTCCACGTACTCCATGGCCAGGAACTTGTGCCCGCCCGCCTCGAAGTAGCCGTGCCAGGCCGGGATGCCGTCGATGCCGGCAAGCTTGGTCAAGGCGTCGTGCTCCCGGTCGAGCCTGCTGACCGCGTCGCCGTTTCCCCGGTCCAGGCCTGCCAGGCCGCGCGCCTCTTTGAGCACGACCTGGAGCCCGTCCGACGGCCGCTCGGCGAGATACACGCCGCCGCCGTTGGAGAAGTGCAGTGCCTTGGACACCCGGTAAGGGAAGCTTTCCGTGGCTCGGTGCGCTTGGTCGCTGGCGCCGAGGAAATCGGGAAGCCTCACCCAATCAGGAACCTTGAAGGAGGTGCCTCGGACATCCGGAACCAATTCGCCGGCAGAGTTGGCGAGCGCTGCGACAAGATCCCCTTCGGCGTCCATGCAGTAAGCCTCGATAAAGGAACCATAGCGTACGAAAAGAGGAGATTCTCGCCAGCGGAGATCGCTGAGTATCGCTGGGCCGCGCACTTCCGAGAGAATGTCCTCCAGGTCTATGAGAGTCTTCTCAAGACTGTTCTCATCGCTCGGATAGATGGTGATCAGCTTTCCGCTCGCGCTGCGCGGTGCGTATTTCGAGTTGACCGCGAGGTAGGTTTTCTTGGTAGCCAGGTGCTTGAACGGCAACCCATGCCGGACGCAGTAGTCCCACACGGCCGAGCAGGTGCTGTCGAGCTCTGACGTGCTCGCGGTCACGTGAATTTTCCAGCCCTGTGCGGGAAGATTCGCGGTGATCGGGTGGAGGTGGGTCCAGAAGCCCCGCTCGCGCCGTCGCCAGCCCTCGGGGACCGGTCGTCGCGAAACCTGCAAGGCGCTGAGCGTGGGATCCCAGCGGTCCGGGGTCTCGTAGAATACCGGATCCGCGAAGCAGTAGACCTGACGTGCGGCAACACTCATGGTTGGCAAACCTCGAATTTGTTTCGTACTGAGCGAAGAACAAGTCTGGGGCACTGGCAAATGTGCGCAGATTGATTCTTTCTTCGTATACCAGTCTGGTCGCGGACAACCTGGTCGTCAAGTGGATTTCTTGGGGTTTTCGTCTTTTCTGGCGAGTTCCGCGCGCATTTCCTCGATATCGCGCAGTAATACCGGTAAAGGTGCAGCGCCGCGAGCGTCCGAACGGCCCGTGGTGACGCTGGTCGCCCGCTGGGTGGCGGAGATGACCACATTGGACCGTTCGCCGAGCAGCTTGAGGTTCCGCTGGTGCACCGGGTTGTCTTCGACCCCGGGCGGCAACGACGGCGCGAATCCGATCGGGATGCTCGCCGCGTGCACGATCACCATGCTGGGTGAGTCGGCCAGCCCCGTCGCCGCGCGCGAGAGATAGTGCAGCGAAGCCGGGTAGACCGCGATCGCGTCTGCCCATTCGCCCAGATCGACGTGCAGCGCGGTGGGCGCCGCGTCGTCGGGCCACTCGTCGACGTACACCTCGTTCGAGGTCAGCGCGCTCACTGCCTGCTTGGTGGTGAAACGCAGCGCGGACCTCGTGACGATGGCACGGATCTCGAGGTCCGGATAGCCGCTCCGCAGCCAGGTCAACCAGTACGGCAGGTGGACGGACTGGATCGCGCCGGTGATGACCATCAGCAGCTTCCGCGCGCCGAACGCGGGCTTGGCCTGCTCGGTCTTCCGGGTTTCGCCGCTCATGCCACGGCCTCCGTTCCCGCGGGCGGCGGATCGAGCCGCGGCAGGCCTGCCGCGGCGGCGCCGGGGAGTCCGGCGTCGGGTGCGACCTGATAGAGCCTGGCGTGATCGGCGGTGCACACCGGTCGGTCGCCGCCCTCGGCCTCGATCGTGACCGCGAGTACGAGTTCGAGGAAGCCCCGTGGGCGCACCTTGCTGGCACCGATCTTGGCGGTCGCGCGCACCCGAGCGCCCACCGGTGTCGGCGCGGGGAACCTGATCCGGTCGAGCCGGTAGTTCAGTCCCAGCGTCGTCCAGCTCAGATCCAGCAGCTCCGACGTCAGGTACGGGATGAGGGCCAGCACGTAGAAGCCGTGCGCGACCGGTACCCGGTACGGCCCGGCCGCGGCTGCGGCGGTGTCCAGGTGGATGCGCTGCCAGTCCCTGGTGACATCGGCGAACTTCCGCACATCGTCCTGGGTGACCTCATGCCAGTCGCTGTATCCCAGCTGCGTGCCTTCCCGCTCGGCGAACCAGTCCGCCACTTCCGTCAACCCGGCCATTCCGACCGCCCCTTCCGTTCGTGGTGTTCCCCGCTGCCAGGTGGGTCAGCGGCCCATCGCGTGCACGCCGCCGTCGACATGCACGATTTCCCCTGTCGTGGCGGGGAACCAGTCGGACAGCAGCGCCACGCAAGCACGTGCGGTCGAGGTCGCGTCGGTCTCGTCCCAGCCCAAGGGAGCCAGTTCGCTCCAGTGCGTGCCGTCGCCGGTGCTGAGCAAGGTCCTGGCGGCGGAGGTGCGCAGCGGTCCCGCGGCGACCAGGTTCACCCGGATTCCGTGCTGGCCCAGGTAACGCGCGAGGTAGCGTGCGGTGGATTCGAGCCCTGCCTTGGCCACGCCCATCCAGTCGTAGCCGGCCCACGCGGTGGCCGCGTCGAAGTCCATCCCGACGACGCCAGGGCTGTTTCCTTGACGTAGCAACGGAAGTACCGCGCCCGTCAAAGCCTGCAATGAGTAGGTCGAGGTGCGCAGGGTGGTCGCGACGTCGGTCCACGGGGTGCGGAGGAAGTTCCCGCCCAGCGCCGAGTCCGGCGCGTACGCGATCGAGTGGAGCAGACCGTCGAGATGATCGGTGTACTCGCCGAGGCGGTCCGCCAGCGAATCCAGCTGGGTCTCGTCGGTGACGTCCAGCTCGACGACCGGCGTGGGTGACGGCAGCCGCCTGGCCATCCGCTCCACCAGCCCGAGGCGCCCATATCCGGTGAGCAGGACCGTGGCACCCGCTCGTTGCGCCTCCGCGGCCACGTGGAAGCCGATCGACGCCGTGGTGATGAGGCCGGTCACCAGCACGGTCCGGCCCTCGAGCAGCCGCGTCATCGCTCCACCGTGAGTCCGCCGTCGATCGGCAGCACGGCGCCGGTGATGTATCCGGCGCCTTCACCCGCCAGGAAAGCGATCACCTCGGCCACCTCGTCCGCTGTCCCGAAACGGCCCATCGGGATTCGCGACGCCGCGGCGGATCTGACGGTGTCGGGCAGCGCGTTGGTCATGTCGGTGGTGATCCAGCCGGGAGCGACGACATTGACCGTGATGTTGCGCGAGCTCAGTTCGAGTGCCATCGACTTGGCGAAGCCGACCATGCCCGCCTTCGCGGCGGCGTAGTTCGCCTGGCCGCGTGAGCCGATGAGCGCCGAGGCCGAGGCCACCGCGATGAAGCGGCCACCGCGCCTGCGGAGCATGGGCCGGATCGCGCGACGTGCCACCTGGAAGGTGCCGGCCAGGTTCGTACTGAGTACCTCGTCGAAGTCCGTCGCCGTCATCGTCGCGACGAGGCGGTCCCTGGTGATGCCCGCGTTGGCGACGACGATCTCGACTGGGCCGAGCTCGTGCTCGATCCGGGTGAAGGCGGCATCGACCTGCTCGGCGTCGCGGACGTCGCACCGCACCGCGAAGACGTCCGGCGGGGCCTCGCTGGAATGGTGCGTCACCGCAACCCGCATGCCCGCGGTCCTCAGCGCGCGGGCCGTCGCCAGGCCGATTCCCCGGTTTCCCCCGGTGACCAGCGCTACCTTTCCCATCAGTGGCTCCTTTCGAGGTCCTGCTCGGCGAGATGGTCTGCCAGCGCGACGATCGTCGGGCGGTCCAGCAGCACCTCGGGATCGAGCCGGTGGCCGAGCGAAGTGCGCACCGACCTGATCACGCCCAGGCTCATCAGCGAGTCCATCCCCAGTGAGAAGAGGTTCTGCTGCACGTTGAGCGCCGCGGGGTCCGCTCCCATCGCGTCGGCGACGAGCCGTCGCAACTCCTCGCGGAGCTGTTCGCGTCGGTCCCCGCCGGTGCGCGCAGACTCGCTGGGCGCGGTACCCGTTGTTTCAACGGCGGCAAGCTCGGCGAGCAGCGGGCTGCGCAGCGCCAAAGCGAAGGAATCGTCGATAGCAGGCCAATCGGCGTCGGCCAGCACCAGCCGCGGCGCTCCCATCGGGTTTTCCAGCACCGGGCCGACTGCCGCCACGGCCGCGCGACCTGGCATCAGGCGCAGCCCCGACGCCAGTATCACCTGTTCGTGCGCGGTGCCGGCGATGCCGTCGGCGCAGGGCCCGAAATCCACGCTCCACAATGGAGCGCCATCGTTCGCGCGTGCCTGGGCGAACGAGTCCATGTAGCAGCTGGCGGCCGCGTAGTGCGCGAGTCCGCGTGAACCGAGCAAGCCGGTGGTCGAGGAGAAGCAGAAGACACCGGCGCCGTGTGCGGCCGCCAGCTCGCCGATCGTGTGCAGGCCGTGCACCTTGCCGCGGAACATCGCGGCCAGCAAGGGTTTCGACAGGTCCGCGATATCCGCGATGGATTCGTCGAAGACCGCGTGGTAGACGCAGCGAAGCGGCGGCAGATCGGCGCCGAAGCGGGAGAACACCGCCTCGAGCGCGGCACGGTCGGCGATATCGGCCCGCGCGTCGATCACCTTCACTCCCGACGCACGGAGCCGATCGGCTCGGTCGGCGGCCGGACCGCGCAGGCCTGCTCTGGACAGCACGACCACACACCGCGCGCCGCGCCCGGCCAGGTCGTCGAGCAGGTGGGGAGCCAGCCGTCCGGTGCCGCCGACCAGCAGATGGCTTCCTGAGGTGCGTTCCACCACCGCCCGCAGCGCCCGTGCCCGTGGCTGTAGCACCGGCACGAGGCGTTCACCGTTACGGTAGGCCGCCTGTGCGCCTGGCTCGGAGCCGAGTAACTCGCTGTGCACAGCCTCGGCGTCGACGGCGTCGGCGAGGTCGAGGACGCCGCCCCAGAGACCGGGGTGCTCCAACGCCGCGCTGCGGCCGATTCCCCAGAGCACCGCCTGTGCCGGGTTCGAGTCACGTTCGTCGCCCAGTACCTGCGCCCGGTTCGTCACGAAGTGCAGCCGGGCTCGTTGTTGCGGGGAGTTGGCCAGGTTCTGGATGAGTTCGACCGACTCGGTGGCGAGCCGGAGCGCGTCCGCGGGGGAATCTCCGTCGGCCGCCAGCGCGCCGGTGTAGAGCACCCGGTCGTACGGCCGTGCTCGCCGGTGTGCCGGAAGGCGGCCCGGAGCGGCCAAGTCGAAGTCGGCACCCAGCCGCCGCAGTCCGGCCGCCAGCCCGTCCTCCTGCCCGACGATCAGCCAAGTCTCGGCAGGGCGGGCAGCACGCTCCGGCAGCGCGCTGCGGCGCCAGGTCAGTTCGTGCGCCCAGGCTGGATCGGGGCGGACGGTCCCGGTGATCGGCGTCAGCCGTACCTCGGTGAGCAGGGCGACCTGGTCGCCCTTGACGTCCCACAGACCCAGCTCGGCGGAGGCGCCATCGCCCCGCTCGGTGAGCCGGACCGCGGCCCGTACCGGTGTGCCGGCACCCCAGCGGGTGATCGATCCGAAGCCCGCGATCGTCATCGGGACGGCGCTTCCCGGCGGCATGGCCGAGGCGATCACCTGCATCGCGCCGTTCACCAGTACCGGGTGCATCCGGTACCGGTCATCTGCCGTGACGGTCCCGGGAAGCCTGAGCTCCGCCTCGGCGTAGCCGGCGGCAGCTCGCAGGCGGTGCACCGCGCGCAGGCCCTCACCGAATTCCACACCGGACGCGGCGAGGTCCTCGTACCATCGGGAAACGGAAACTTCACGCAGGCCGACGTCGTCAGGGGAGAACCACACACCACCGGGTGCGGCGTCCGCGTGCACCCGAGCCGACGCGCACTGCGTCCAGGCGCCGTGGTCGTCAGTGCGGTAGTGGATGTGCAGGGTGGCGGCGGCCGCACCCGGATCGCGCCGGCATATCGCCTGCAGCACGAGCGTGCGGTCGGCGGGCAGCGGACGGTGCAGCACCAGGTCCCTGATCACCACGGCGGAGAAGCCGAGCCGGTGCGCCGCCGCGAGCGCGACCTCGCCGAGCACCGAGGCCGGGACGATCCTGCTACCGGCCACCACGTGCTGGCTCAGCCAGGCGAGCGCGGACGGCCGGAGATCGGCCTGCGTCACCTGGGTGCCGGGTTGGTCGGCGGGCTCGACCACGGTGCCGAGCAGCGGGTGATCCGAGGCGACGGCGAGCGGACCGGTGGCGTGTGCGTGCCAATACGGCGTGCTGTCCCAGCGCCGTGGCGGCAAGGGGACCAATGCCGCTCGCGTCCATGCTCCCTTCCAGGCTATCGGCTGACCAAGACAGTGCAGGCGCGCGGCGGCGAGCGCGAACATCGCGCGGTCGTCGGCGCCCCGGCGCAGCGTGCCCAGCACGGCAGGATCGGGCACGCCGGCCGCGGCCAGGCTGTCGGCCAAAGCGGTCGTCAGTACCGGGTGTGGGCTCACCTCCAGCAGCAGTGAATGCCCCGACTCGGCCGCCGCGGCGACCGCCTGCCGCAGCAGCACCGGGCTGCGGAGGTTGGACGCCCAGTACCGCTCGTCGGGCGCGTCGGTCTTGAGCGTGCCGGAAACCGTTGAATAGAAGGGGATTCGCGGTGCGCGCGTGGGTATTCCGGCGAGCTCGCCGAGCACATCGGCGAGGATGGCATCGACCTGAGGCGAGTGTGAGGCGACGTTCACCTGGACGGCCAGCATGTCGACAGCCGCGGCGGCGGCCACCTCGCCGAGCCGGTCGATCGCGTGCGGAGATCCGGAGACCACCGTCGACAGTGGACTGAGCGTCGCGGCGACCGCGAGCTGAGCGTCGAGCGCCTCGTCACGAATCCAGCGGCCGACCGTGCCGGTGTCCGCGCGCACCACGGCCATCCGGCCGTCGCCCTCGATCCGCTTCAGCAGTGCTGATCGGCGGCAGGTCGTCTTCGCTCCGTCGCGTGCGCTCAGCGCGCCGGCGACCACTGCGGCGGCCACCTCGCCCATGGAGTGGCCGATCACCGCGACGGGTACCACACCGTGCGCCTGCCAGCTGGCGGCCAACGCGACCTGCACCGCGAAGAGCGCGGGCTGCACCACGGCGACATCTTCGAACGCGTCCGAAGCCAGTGCCGCACGCAGTGAGAAGCCCGACTCCGCCATGATCACCGGTTCCAGCTCGTCGATCATCGCGGTGAAGTCCGGATCGTGGTCGAGCAGGGCGGTCGCCATGCCGGTCCACTGTGAGCCCTGACCGGAGAAGACGAACACCGGACCCGCCGAGTCCCGGATCTGGCCCCGCACAACGGCTTCATGGTCTTCGCCCGCGGCTATCGCTCGCAACCCGGCGGTGAGGCAGGCACGATCGGTCGCGAGCACGCCCGCCCGCACCGGCCCGTGGGAACGGCGCAACGTCAGCGTGTGCGCTATGTCCATTGCGGATTCCGGCATCCTCGTGCTCAGGCAGGCCAGCTGCTCGGCCGCGGCTCTCAGGCCTTCGGTGCTACTCGCCGAGACCAGCGCGATCGGCGCTGTGCCGTCGTCTGCTCGCGCGGGACGTGCGGCGGCCACGGGCGCCTGTTCGAGTACCGCGTGCGCGTTCGCGCCACCGAAGCCGAACGAGCTCACCGCTGCTCGCCGTGGGTGGGCGCGGTCGGGCCATGCGGTGTGCCCGGTGAGCACTTCGAGCGGTCTGGCCGCCAGTTCCAGCCTGGGGTTGAGGGTGGTGAGATTCAGATTGCCCGGAAGTTCGGCGTGGTGCAGCGCCAGCACGGTCTTGATGAACCCGGCCACTCCCGCCGCGGCTTCGAGGTGGCCGAGGTTGGTCTTCACGGCACCGAGCAGCACCGGCTGGTCCGCGGGCCTGCCGGGGGAGAGCACCGCGGAGAGCGCCTTGACCTCCATCGGGTCGCCGAGCGCGGTCCCGGTGCCGTGTGTCTCGACGAAATCGATCGTGAGCGGGTCGATTCCGGCGGCACGGTAGGTGGTGCGGAGCAGTTCCTCCTGGGCGGCTGGCTGCGGTGCCATCAGGCCGTTCGAATGGCCGTTGGCGTTCACCGCTGTTCCCCGCACGATCGCGAGCACAGGGTCGCCATCGCGCACCGCGGCCGAAAGACGTTTGAGCACCACGACACCGCAGCCTTCGGCACGCGAATACCCGTCCGCGTGCTCGTCGAACGTCTTGCAGCGGCCATCCGAGGAGAGCACTCCGGCATCGGTGAAGCCCGCCGAGACCGCCGGGGTGAGCAGCAGGTTGACCCCGCCCGCGACGGCCAGGTCGCAATCACCGCCGAGCAGGTGGCGGCAGGCGAGGTGGATCGCCACCAGCGAACCGGAACAGGCGGTGTCCACCACCATGCTCGGCCCACGGGTGCCGAGCAGGTAGGAGATCCGGTTGGCGATCACCCCCATCGACGAGCCGGTGGCCGACCAGCCGTCGACGGCGGACACGCCGTCCGGGAGATACTCGACGGCCGAGGCCGCCATGAACACGCCGGTCTTGGTTCCCGCCAAAGCCCGCGGCGGGATGCCCGCGTCTTCGAGCGCCTCCCAGGTCACCTCGAGCGCCAGTCGCTGCTGGGGATCGGTGACCGTCGCCTCACGCGGCGAGATGCCGAAGAACGCCGCGTCGAAGCCCGCGATGTCGTCGAGGAAGCCCCCAAGCCCCGCGGCCCCGGCGATCAGCGCCGCCACTTCGGGGTCCTGCTCGGCGTAGGACTCCCATCTGCCAGGCGGGATCCGGCGGATGCCGTCCCTGCCTTCGCTGAGCAGCCGCCAGTACATTTCGGGGCCGTGCACGGCACCGGGGAACCGGCAGCCCAGGCCGATGACCGCCACGGGGTCGTCGTCTTGCACGGCTTCGGTAGGAGTGTGGTGCGCGGCCGCATGTCGGTGCGCCGCCATGGCCGACACGTGGTCGGCGAGAACCGCGATCGTCGGATACTCGAAGACGGTATCGGGTGCGACAGCCTGGCCGACATGTTCGCTCAGGTCGCCGGTGAGCGTGACGATGTCGGTCGAACTGAGCCCGAACTCGTCGAGTGGGCGCATGGTGTTCACCGCGTGCTCCGGTATGGCGAGATGTCGCGCCACCCAGCCGATCAGCCAGGCACGGACGGCGCCGCCGGTGTCGTCGGTCGTCATGGTGTTCCCCCAGAGGTGTGGTGCCGGCCTGGTGCCGCCGGCTAGAGCGCGACAGGGTTCTCGTCGAGGAACTTCCTCAGCAGCGTGCTCGCGTCGACCTTGTCCTGCGGCGGAACCAGGTCGAGGCGCTGCCGGTCCGCGCTGGTCAGCGCGTCGTAGTACTCCGCGCGGAGTATCGAACCGACCACGGCGTGGTGGTACTGGCCGTCGAGGAAGAAGTAGTCGCGCAGTATCCCTTCGACGGTGATCGGACCGGAGGTGAAGATCTGCACCATGCGCTTGTTGAACGAGGCCGTCAGCAGGTGGATCCGATGCGCGTTGCGCTGGTGGAAGAGGTGGTCGAGCAGCAGCAGCACGGACTCGACGCCGTAGCCCAGTCCCCAGAGCTCGGGCTCGCCGATCGCGTTGCCGACCTCGAAATGACCGTCGTAGGTCATCGGGCGCCAGTTGACGCCGCCCACGGTTTTGCCTTCGCGATCCCTGACCATGAGGAAATGGGTTTGTGCCTGTTCGGCCGCTTCGCGCAGTTTTGGACCGGTGAACGGCTGGACCTGGCCCGAGGAGTACACCGAAGAGATCGAGGAAGACCAATCCGCCAGTGTCGCGTAGTCGGCGTCGGTCAATGCCGGATGCAGCGATACGAGTTCGCCTTGCACTTGGATTGCCTCACAGTCGTGTGTGCGTGAAAATTCTGAGAATCCGCTGTGACATGTCGCTCGGTTAAAATGCCGCCGTCGCGCGCTGCGCGAATATGATCAATGTGCGCGCCGCCTCGTCGCTTTTAAATTGCTACCGGCCTGGCCGGGGGTTGTCAAGTGGTGGATCTATCGATGTCGCGCCGAATTGTGGCGAGCACGCCGCGGCAGCTTCATGCAGTGCGTTGACAGGTTCGACGCTTGCTGCTTCTATGGGTATTGAGTCGACATGATGAATTGTTGTACCGGGTTTTTTGGACTCGACTGAGGCTTAATCCATGGGGGGATTAATGCATCTGGGTGAAACTGATATAATGGTGTCGCGCCGCGATGGTGTGTCTGTGCCGGCTGACGCCGCGGCGACCAGCGATGATGAGGCTGTCCGCCGCGCGCTCGCCGAGGCCTTCATGGCCGACCTGAACGGCCTGGACGCGACGAATGCTCGCCGGGTCCACTTCGTCGACCTGCAGCGCGGGCGGTACTCCGTCGTGCTCGTCTGCCAGTCGATCGAGCTGCCGCTCTCAACCTACTATGCGGTTAAGAAGCGGCAGCGGGCTCCTTCCTCGCGGGCTGAGCGAGATCGTGTATTGCATGAAGCCATTGCTGAGATATGGCTGGAGAGCGACAAGAAATATGGCGTTCGAAAAGTGTGGAAGGAATTGAAATCCCGGGACTTCATCGTTGCCCGTTGCACAGTGGAGCGGTTGATGAGGAATTCGGGAATGCGTGGATCCACGCGTGCTCGCTATTCGGCGGAAGATGTAGAATCCTGAAATCATAAAGGTTCATCGGTCTGGTCGCTGAATGAAGTGGTCGGGCCTGGCCGAACACGCTCATTTGTGAGGCCGCTTTCGTCGAACGCGGATGGCGCGTCTTTCTCTGGGGAGAGTTCATGTCCAGCAATACCGGTCGGGCTCATGGCGGCGCCGTGATTCCCGCGTCGGGCCCCGCGCTGACGCCCCGTGATCTCGCGACAGGCGCCCGCCGGGTGGCCGCGACGCTGAGCGGTCTCGGGATCGGACCACAGGCACGAGTGGCGCTGTGCGCACAGAACTCGGCCGGCTTCGCTTGGACGTTGCTCGGCCTGCTGGCCTTTGGCTCTGGCATCGTGCTGGTCGATCCGGGGCTGCCGGGCAGCCGGGTCGCCGAGATCGCGGACGAAGCGGACGCGGGCCTGCTCGTGATCGACGATGACCGGCACGCGAGCTCCTGCCTGGCACGAGGTCTTCCGCGTGAACGGGTCGTCACCGTCGCCGCACTGGTGTCCGGCGAGTCGCCGGAAGACGGCTCCCGCCTGTGCTTCGACCGGTGGTCGGCACGGGAAGACGGCTTGATCAGCTGGTCGTCGGGATCCACCGGGCAGCCCAAGGCGATCGTGCGTTCCGGCGGTTCCATCATGGCCAATGTCGCCCGCTCGGCGAGCCGCATGGACTACACGGGCTCCGATGTGCTTGCCCCGTTGCTGCCCTATTCGCACCAGTACGGCATGTCCCTCATCCTGCTCGCGGCCACGGCACGGACTTCCTTGCTGATCGCGCCGGCAGGCAGGCTGGACCGTGCACTGGCGTCGGTGGCCGCCGAAGGGGCGACCGTCGTCGACGCCACCCCCGCCACCTACCGGAGTGTGGTGAACTTCCTCGCCCGGCGCCCTGGCCTGGCCGGCGCACTCGGGCGCGTGCGCATGTGGTGTTCAGGCGGCGCGCCACTGCCGGACGACCTGCGGCGAGCGTTCGCCGCCGCGACCGGTCGCCTGCTGCTCGACGGCTACGGCAGTACCGAACTCGGCAACGTCGCGCTCGCGGGTCCGCGAGAGCCGTCGGCCTGTCCGCCGCTCGACGGGGTGCGCGCCTGGGTGAGCGGACCGGACGGCGGCGAGCTGCCCGCCGGTCAGGTGGGTGAGGTCTGGGTCGACTCGCCGGATCTGATGCGGGGCACGCTGGAGCACGGTGTCCTGCGCTCAGTGCCGCCCGGCCCGTTCCGCACCGGCGACATCGGACTGGTCGACGAGCGCGGGAGCCTGCGGGTGGTGGGCCGTGAGGGAGCGGTGCACCGTCGCGGATACACGCTCTATCCCGACTATCTGGCGCATCGGGCGGAAGAGCTCGGCTACGCGGTACGTGTGGTGCCGCTCGAGCACAGCACGGACGACTGCCGCCTGGTCTTCGTTGTGGAGGACCCCGCCATGCGGGGGATCGAGAGCTGGCGCCGCCGGTTCGGTGAGGTGCTCGCCCGGCACGAAGGTCCCGATCGTGTGCTGGTGGTGCGCAGGCTGCCACGGCTGGCCAACGGAAAGCCCGACAACGCGCGGATCGCCGAGATCGTGCGGAGTGAAACCGCCCAGCGCCGGAACCGGCCACGAGCACAGCACGGAGCCGGGACGTCCGTCGAACCCGAAGGGATGCGCGCATGACACGCAAAGTGGTGGTGACCGGTCGCGGTGTCGTCTCACCGATCGGCCACGACTGGCAGACGACCTGGGAAAACCTGATCAAGGGTGTCAGCGGGATCCGGGCGCTCGGCACCGTGGACGTCAGCGGCCTGCCGGTGCGGATCGGCGGTGAGGTCGTCGGCCTCGACGTGACCGAGCTGCCGCTCAAGCTCGTCCGGCGCACCGACAGCTCGGTCCATATCGCTCTGGTCGCCGCACGGGAAGCGGTGCGCGACGCCGGGCTCGAGATCGGGCCGGACCTGGCGCCGCGCACCGCGGTGGTGCTCGGCTCGGCAGGCGGGCCGACGAAGCTGTCCGCCGCCGCCACCGCGGCGCTGGCGGACCGCGGCGCCAAAGGGCTGAGCCCGTACTACTTCCCGGGTAGCTCGGTGGACAGCGCGGCCAGCGAAGTGGCGCTGTACTTCGGTGCGCAGGCGGCGTCGATCTGCATGGTCACCGCCTGTGCCACCGGAGCCACCTCGATCGGCGAGGCGATGAAGCTGATCATCGACGGCGATGCCGACGTGGTCATCGCGGGTGGCGTCGACGACACGATGACGCGACTCGACATCACCGGCGCGGCGATGTCCAGGGCACTGTCGCGCCGCAACGACGATCCGGCGGCCGCGTGCCGTCCGTTCGACCGGGACCGCGACGGGTTCGTGATGAGCGCGGGCGGTGGTGTCGTCGTGCTCGAAGGCGCGGACCACGCGCTCGGCCGTGGTGCGCGGATCCACGCCGAGCTCGCCGGCTACGGCACGACCACCGACGCCTTCCATATCACCGCGCCGCAGCCGGAAGGGCTTTCCGCGCAGCGCGCCATGCGGATCGCGCTCGGCAAAGCCGGGCTCTCCCCGTCGGAGATCGACTACGTCAACGCGCACGGTACTTCGACGAAACTCAACGATACGACCGAGATCAGGGCATTGCGCGGGGTCTTCGGCGAGCGGGCGACGCACTTGCCCGTGAGTTCCATCAAAAGCATGACAGGGCACATGCTCGGTGCGGCTGGCGCGGTGGAACTGATCACGGCGATCGAGACCATCCACACCGGCGTGGTGCCTCCGACGATCAACTGTCACGTGCCGGAGGACCCGGAGATGAACTTCGTGCCGCACCTCCCGCAGCGGCACGAGGTGAACGCTGTGATGAGCAATTCGTTCGGTTTCGGCGGCCACAACGCCGTGCTGGTCGCGCGCCGCTGGGCGGCGTGACCGTGTCCGTAGACGTGACCAAGGGAGCCAAGATGTCCGAAACGTCGATCGATCTCGACGTACTGCTCGGCAGTGCCCGCACCGAAGACGACCTGGCGCTGAACGTGATCCGCGTTCTCCTGCGCAGGTGGGACGACCTGGTCGAGGTGCTGACACTGATCGCGTCGAGACCGGCAGCGCACGATGAGCTGCGGAGGTCGATCGCCACGCTGGCCGGAGCGTCGTGGGAACTGGAACGGCATCGGCCGCGCACGGTGTCCGAGGTCGCTGTTTTCCTGCCCTCCAACAATGTTCTCTACTCCTACATCCTGTTCGGCGTCATCCCCGCCGCCTTCACGGGACAGGTGGTCATGCGGCCGTCCGCGCGGGTCGCGGACGTCACCCGCGCCGTGCACCTGATCCTGAGCACGGATCCGCTGCTGGCGGGACGGCTGCCGATCGAGTTCGCCGAGCTGTCACAGCGGAACTTCCTCGTCCGGTGCGCCACGGCGGACGCGGTGGTGTTCACCGGCCGCCCCGAGAACGCCGAAGCGGTCGCGCGGCGGCTCGCGCCGGACACGCTGCTGCTCGCGTTCGGGTCCGGACCGAATCCGGTGGTGGCCGGCCCCCAAGCCGACCTGCCGAAGCTGATCGCGGACGTCGTGCGCGCCCGTACCTACAACTCCGGCCAGGACTGCCTGTGCCCTGACGTCGTCTTCGCGCACGAAAGTGTCGCCGATGATCTGGTCTCCGGGCTCGATGAGGCGATCACGCGGCTGTCCGTCGGCGCGAGAACCGACTTCGGAGTCGACGTCGCTCCGCTCGCCTACGACGACGCTGTGCACGAGATCGGCTTGTTCCTTGACAAGCACCAGGATGCGGTCCGCACCGGGGGGCTGGTCGACGAGGAGCGCGGGCTGGTCCAGCCGACCCTGCTCGAGCTGCGCTGGGACCCCGGGTTCCACCCACCGGAGTTCTTCGGCCCGGTGTTCTGTGTCATGCGCTATCGGGACGTGGCCGACTTGCGCCGGTGGGCGAAGGACCCGGTCGAGTTGCGCCGGGGCATGTATCTGTCGCGCTACGGCGAAGATGCGTTGACCGAGGACGTGTTCGGAACCGCCGTGGTGCTCCGCGACGAGATCACGCTCGACATCGAGAACGGCAATGCGCCGCTCGGCGGATTCGGCGTGGAAGCCAGCCATGTCCGCAACGGCCGCATGACGGTGGCCAGGCCGCTGCTGCTTTCCGCCGAACTCGGTGTAGGTGGCCTGGCGGATACGGCGCCCGCGCGATGACCGAGCCGAAAGGGTGCTGGGATGTGGTGGCTGACGTTCTTGCCGAGTCCGATTGCGCGGTCGTCATGGGCCTGCCGTCGGACGAACCGGGGTTACTCGACGCGGCCGCCCGCAAGGGTGCCACGGCGGTGAAGGTGTTCGGCGATCAGCGGATCGCCGGATGCGCGGCGGCGGGGTACGCGATGGTGAGCCGCGCCCCGGTCGTGCTGGCGCTGAATTCGGGACCGAGCTTCGCCAACGCGATGCCCGCGCTGGTCGAGGCGGCTTCGCTCGGGGTCCCGCTGGTGGTCGTCACCACCCGCGCGCCGTCGGCCACCATGGGGCGCGGCGGGTTCCAACACCTCGAGCAGCAACGGATGCTCGGCTCATTGGCGAGCTGGCAGTACCTGGTCGACTGCCAGGAGAACCTCGCGTGGGCGGTGGCCAGGGCGCTGCGGCTGGCGGTCGCCGGGCGTGGCGGCATCACCATGGTCGAGATCTCCGATGAGGTGACCAGGCTGCCGTTCGAGGGCGCCGCCCGTAAACGGGCCAGTGGTGTGCCGCC
The DNA here is from genome assembly GCF_042734395.1 of Amycolatopsis sp. NPDC059657. Classification (NCBI taxonomy): domain Bacteria; kingdom Bacillati; phylum Actinomycetota; class Actinomycetes; order Pseudonocardiales; family Pseudonocardiaceae; genus Amycolatopsis; species Amycolatopsis sp. NPDC059657. The sequence goes on from NZ_JBHWEB010000001.1 coordinate 225,218, forward strand.
CGCGCGTTCGGTGCCGGACCCGGATCACCTCGACGCCGCCGCGCGGCTGTTGAGCGAAGCCGAACGGCCACTGATCATCATCGGCGGCGGCGCGCGCTGGTCCGGTGGCGGCAGGTCCGTGCTCAAACTGGCCGAACAGCTCGGCGCGCCGGTGTTCACGACCGCCGCCGGCCGCGGCAGCGTCTCCGAACACCACGAACTCAACTTCGGGCTTGTCGGCCTGTACTCCACTCCACCCGCCGAGGCACTGCTCGAGACCGCCGACGTCATCCTGGTGTTGGGCAGCAGGCTCGAGGAGACGGCCAGGATGCGGTGGGAGAACCGGCACGCCGCGATCATCCAGGTGGACAAGTCGGTGTACGCCTTCGGTGAGGGGCCGGAACCGGACCTGTGTCTGCTGGGGGATCTGCGGCTCACCGCCGAGGCACTGATCGGCAGGCTCGGACCGGGCCGCGAACCGGCCAGGCGGCTATGGCAAGCACGACAGAGCCAGGTGCGCTACGAGCAGTCGGTGTACGCGACGGCCCCATTCGAGGTTTCGCCGGTTCGGGCGGCGATCCGGCTCACCCGGGAGCTAGTGCGGCCGAGAGTGATCGTCCAGGAAAATGGGCTGCACGATATCTGGGGCTACCACTTCCCGGTACTGCGGATCGACGACGGCACGGACATCGTCTGCCCCGGTGAACAGACGATGATGGGGTTCGGGGTGGCGGCGTCAGCAGGGGCCGCCATGGCACGCCAGGGACCGGTCGTGGTGTTCACCGGTGACGCGGCACTGCGGCTGAGCGTCGGCGCGCTGCCGGTGTTCGGTGACCATGGGCTCGGGGTCGTGACGGTGATGTTCGACAACGGCGGCTACGGCTGGCCACGGCACCTGCGGAAAGCGCGCAAGGCAGAGGTCTCGCTCACCGAGGCCCGCTACTGGGACAACGTCGAGGAGATCTGCGCCGCGTTCGGCGGATGGGGGATCACCGCACGCACCGAGCCGGCGCTCGTGGAGGCACTGCGCCACGCGAAGGACAACGCCGCGGCAGGCCGGTTCTCGGTAGTCCGTGTGCCAGTGCCCGATCACGACATACCTGCCGGCGTGCTGGCTATGGATGAGGAGCAGTCATGAGCACGATCGTGCGCAGACAGGAAATGAGCCTGGTCGCCGTGCTGAGCCGCTTCGCTCGTGAGCGCGGCGAGGAACCGGCGTTGACCTTTCTCGACTACTCGCAGGGGCTCAATGGAGAACCGCGGACACACACCTACGCCGAGACCGACCACGCGGCGGCGTCGGTGGCGGCCGAGCTGAGCAGGCGGTGTCCGCCCGGTTCGCGCGTCGCGATCACCGGCAGCCACGATTTCGAGTTCGTGACCGCGTTTCTCGGCTGCCTCTACAGCGGCCGGATCGCCGTGCCGCTCCCACCGGCCGAGTCTCATCGCAAGAACGACAGGATCCTCTCCGCGGTCGCCGACGCCCAGCCCGCGCTCGTGCTGACGGGCAGGCAGGCGGTCACCAAGACGGCCACTGTGGTGGAGGAAGCCGGGATACCGGCCAAATCCGTCTGCGCCATCGCCGATCTGATCGAGCCAGGGACGGCCGCGTCCACGCCGGAGCCGGCGCCAGACACGGTGGCCTACCTGCAGTACACCTCCGGGTCGACCGGGAGTCCGGCCGGGGTGCGGATTTCGCACGGCAATATGGCCGCGAACGCCAGGCAGATCTCCGAATTCGCCGGGTACCTCGGCCCGGGTACCCCGCTGGTGAGCTGGGTGCCGTTCTTCCACGACCTCGGGCTCATCACCGGCCTCGTGGCTCCGCTCAGCGTCGGCGCGCATGTGGTCCACCTGAGCCCGATCGCCTTCGTGCAATCGCCGTACCGGTGGCTCAAGGCGGTCAGCGACTATCGATCGGCGTGGATGGTCGGCCCCAATTTCTCCTACGAGCTCTGCGCGACACGGGTCCGCGCGGAGCAGAAACGGGCGCTGGATCTCAGCTCCTTGCGCGGGCTGGTCAGTGGAGGTGAGCCGGTCCGGCCCGAGAGCCAGCGGGTCTTCGCCGAGGCGTTCGCGGACTGCGGGCTGACCGCTGACCTGGACGCCGGGGCGTACGGGCTGGCGGAGGCCACCCTGTGCGTGACCGCGCATCAGGATGAAAAGGGGAAGTCCACCAGCTATTTCGATCGCGCCGAACTGACCGGCGGCCGGGTTCGCGGCGCCATGCCCGGACCGGGCAGCGTGGCGCTGGCTTCCTGTGGGACACCGGTCAGCGACGTCCGGATCGCCATCGTCGACCCGGAGTCCGGCGTCGAGGCGGCGCCGGACGAGGTCGGGGAGATCTGGGTCAGCGGCCCGAACGTGGCCGACGGCTACTGGCGCAAACCCGAGCTGACCGAGCAGACGTTCCACTCGGCACTGTGGCGTCGCGACGGCCGCGCGGACGGGGACTGGCTGCGTACCGGGGACACGGGGTTCCTCAGCCAGAACCGGCTTTTCGTGCTGGGCAGGCGCAAGGAGATGCTCATCGTGGATGGGCGCAACCACTATCCCGCCGACATCGAGGCGACCGTACGCGACTCCGGGACCGACTCCGGGCTCGGTGGCGTCGCGGTCTTCGCGGTCGAGGAGGCGGGGCGAGAGGTGGTCGTGGCGGTCGCCGAGGCGCACAGGGGCGACGTCGTCTCACCGGCTCGGCGAACGGCCATCGAGACCGGGATCCGCCGTGCCGTGTCGGCGGCACACGGCATCGCGCTCCACGAGGTCGTGCTGGTCCCGTGGGGCGCGATCCCGCGCACCAGCAGCCACAAGATCCGGCGCCTGGGCTGCCGGGACGAGTACACGCGCCGCGCACTGCGGCGGTTCACGGAAAGGGATAATGATGAACAAGAGTGAAATCGCCGACCGGATCATGGCCATCATCGCCGATGTCGGCGGGCTGGACATCAGCCAGATCAAGGCGGAGAAGTACTTCGCCGACGACCTTGATATCGATTCACTCGGCCTGGTCGAAATCGGCGCTACCATCGAGGACGACCTCGGCGTGGAGATCCCTGACGAAGAGCTCGCGGAACTCACCACGGTCGGCGCGGTGACCGATTTCGTCGAAAGCAGAATCCTTTCCGCGGCAGCGGGATAGCGTTGTTCATCGGCGGTGCCCAGAAACCCGTCCGCGGCGGGGATGCCATACGCTTCGGTGAGGTTGGCTCGAATCCCGCTGATCCGGCGGGCAGAGAACGGAGGCGGCTTCTTGGGTGCCAAAGACCTTGCGACGGTCACCGGACTGGCGTTGCTCGACTCACTCAATATCTCGCTGATTCTGGTGACGTTGTACCTGCTGATGTCCCAGCGGCGCCCGGTTTCGAGGATCGCGGTGTTCCTCGGTGTCTTCTATGCCGTCTACGTGGTGGTCGGCATCGCGCTGACCGCGGGCGCGGTGGCACTGCGGGGGAGGTTCGGCGGGGATGTGGGCAAGTACATCGAGCTGGCGATCGGTATCGCGCTCGTGCTGTACGGATTCATCGCTTCCACCGAGAGCAAGGACTGGACCGCTCGCGCGTCGTTCGGGCATCTGACGGTCGCCGGAATCGCCTTGGCCGTGTCCGCGGCCGAAGTGGCCACCGCGTTGCCCTATCTGGCGGCGATCTCGGTGATCGGGCAATCCGGCCTGGGTGCGACGGCGACGGTGCTGGTGTTGCTCGCCTACAATTTCGTCGTCATCCTCCCCTGCGTACTCGCGACGGTCGGCTACCGCGCCATGCGGGAACGCTTTCAGCAGCGATTCGATTCCTTCCTGGCGAAGCGGCGCGGAAAGGGAAGCCGTAAAGGGCTGCTTCTGCTGTGCATTATCGCAGGTTTCTACATAGCGACGGACGCGCTGGTGCAGTTCGAGTTCTTCGGCCTGGTGCAGTTCACCGACGAACAGCGCAGGCAGATCCACGGCACTTGACTGGAGGGGCTGAATGAATTCGCCGGATTTCGCCATCGTCATGTCCGGGCTCCGAAAACGGTACAAACGGAATGTCGCGCTGGCCGGGCTCGATCTCGCCATCGCCACAGGCACGGTCTGCGGCCTGCTCGGTCCCAACGGAGCCGGGAAGACCACCGCGGTCCGGATACTGGCGACCTTGCTCCGGCCGGACGGGGGCACCGCGCGGGTCGCCGGGCACGACGTGGTCCGCGAACCGGCACAGGTGCGGCGCCGCATCGGCTGGAGCGGGCAATTCGCGGCTGTGGACGACGTGCTGACCGGTCGCGACAACCTGGTCATGTTCGCGCGGCTCAACCGCCTCGACGCCAAGGCCGCGCGCCGGCGTGCCGACGAGTTGCTCGAGCAGTTCGGCCTGACCGCCGTCGCGGGGGTTTCGCTGAAGCGGTACTCCGGCGGGATGCGGCGGCGGATCGATCTCGCCGCGAGCCTGATCATCGAGCCGGGAGTGTTGTTCCTCGACGAGCCGACGACCGGTCTCGATCCCCGCAGCCGTCAGGAGATGTGGTCGGCGATCCGGGCGCTGGCGGACCGGGGCGGCACCGTGCTGCTCACCACGCAGTATCTGCACGAGGCCGATCAGATGGCCGGGCAGATCGCGGTGATGGACCAAGGCGCGGTGATCGCCGAGGGAACACCGGACGAGCTGAAATCGAAGATCGGGAACGATCTGATCGAGCTGGTGCTGCGCGACGAGCGGACCATGCCGGAGGCGATGCGGCTGATGGCGGACGCCACCGGAAAGCAGCCGAGCTACCGGCTGGAGACACGCACGATCAGTGTGCCCGTCGCGGACCGGGTCCAGGCGTTGGCCGACGTGGCAGGCGCACTCGAGCGGGCCGCGATCGATGTGGAGGACCTGGGCCTGCGCAGGCCCAGCCTGGATGAGGTCTTCGTACGGCTCACCGAACGACGGCCCGAGGGGAGTACGAGATGACATGGACCGTGGCGGCGGCGCCGTCCACAATGCGCCACGCGGTCACCGACGCGCTACTGCTGGCACGGCGGGATCTGATCCACTGGGTCCGCCGGCCGAGCCAGGTGCTGAGCGGCATGCTGTTCCCCGTTGTGTCGATACTCTTGTTCGGCTACGTGTTCGGCAGCGCGATCGTCGTGCCGGGCGGGGACTACCGCGAATTCCTCATGCCAGGACTGTTCGGCCAGGCCATGATGTTCGGGATCGGCCAGACCATGACAGCGGTGACCACCGACGCGGATCGCGGCGTCACCGATCGTTTCCGCTCGCTGCCCATGTCGTCGTCCGCGGTGGTGGCGGGCCGCAGCATCGCCGACATCCTCAACTCCGCGCTCGATCTGACCATCCTGATCATCTGCGGGCTGGCGGTCGGGTGGAGCTGGCACCTTGGCCTCGGTGCGGCGCTGGGCGGCATCGCGTTGCTGCTGTTGCTGAGACTCGGTTTCATCTGGGTGGGCATCTACCTCGGGCTCATCCTGCCGAGCCCGGAGAGCGTGTCCGCCGCCTGGATGCTGCTGTTCCCGTTCACCATGATCTCCAACATCTTCGTACTGCCCGCTTCCATGCCAGGCTGGCTCGCCGCCATCGCCGATTGGAACCCGCTTTCGGCCACCGTCGGCGCGGCGCGCGAGCTTTTCGGAAATCCCGGGCTGAATGCCGGCTCCTGGGTGCGTGAGCACTACATCCTGCTGGCCATCGCGTGGCCGTCGCTGCTGGTCGCCATCTTCCTGCCGCTGTCGATCCGCCGCTATCGCATGCTGAGCCGCTGAAGTCCCACGTCCGCGATGTGGTGGCCGCGACGCATACGACGAGTCTTGGACTGGGGAGCGCGGTGCTGGTTCTGCCAGCGTTGCTGGCCTGCGGTCCTCGCCCGGCCGGTTGAGCGAGGGGCGCGTGACGCTCGGACTCGGTCTCGGCGGAACCGCCGACCACCGGGCTGGACGGGGTGAGCGCTTTATCGGCTGCTGCTCGTTATGCGACACGCAAGTGTGCAGGTGGATAGTGATTGGAATGGGCGGTGGAGGGACAGTGCGGCGCCGCCTGCTTGGGGACTGCCCGAGTTTGGTTGTCACCGGGTGTTGTGTTTCAGGCCGCTGTTGCGATGGTATTTGGTTTCGATCCAGGTGACGATGGCCAGGCGTAGCTCTTCCCTGGTGTTCCAGCGTCGGGTGCCGAGAACGTTTTTCTGCGGCACAGTGAGCAAAAACCTTCGGTGACCGCTGGCCGTCCGCCGGAACCCGTCGGAATGGCGGCGGGTCTCATGCTCAGAGGGTGGAGGCGTGCCGGAGGAGTTTGCGTGCTGCGGGGTGATCCCGGAATTGCTGAAGGCGTTCATGCAAGGCGTACAGCGCGGTTGAGGCGCGGCCTGAGCATACGTGGGGGTAGTTGTCGAGGAAGCGGTACGCGGTGGCGCAGGCATAAGCAAGCTGGCCGAGGTCGAGCTGTCGTTCGGCCAGTGTGCCCAACGTGAGGACGCGGGAGCGCCGTTCGGCTGTCGGATAGTGACGTAGGGCGGTGCGTAGCGCGGTGATCGCGCCGGAGGTGTCGCCATCGAAGGCTCGGATCGATGCGGCGTGGTAGGCCAGCTCACCCTGGTGGTAGGAGCCGAAGGTCGGGGGCGGGCCAACGGCGAGGCTGAGGCTGTCGCGGGCGCTCTGGTAATGGGCGAGGGCGGAGTGGTGGTCGCCGAGGGTGGCGTAGCAGAGTGACACCTGGGCGTGCAGAAAGGCGTTGGTGTGCTGCGGGGCGATGCCGTTGGCCGCGGTGAGTGCGGCGAAGGCCAGCCTGAGTGCTGGTGCACCGTGGCCGAGGTAGCAGGCTTGCTGGCTGAGGGCACGCAGCACGATGGCGTACCGAATAGGGTCGCCGCTGAGGACGGCGAGCTCGAGCGTGGCTCGATAGTAGCGCTGAGCCAGGCCGTGTTCGTTACTGTCGAAGCACACGAACCCGATCAGCAACGTGAGGTCGGTGGCGGCACTCAGCAGCTCCCGCTCGGTGGTTTCGGAACCGGAGGTGCCGAGCTGGGGAAGGATGTCGTGGGCGAGGTAAGCGGTCAGTGCGTTTCGGATGTGGCCGCTGCCAAACCGGTGGTTGGTGGCGGCGAAGACCCCGACAATGTGCTGGGCGATGTGGGCCTGATGTCCTGGACCCTTCGGGCGGAAGCGGCGTTGGATGCCGGGCCGGAATTGTCGGGTCGAGCCCGGCCATGGAGGCACGACCAGTGTGTCGAGTTGGTAGGTTGAACGCGCGAGCAAGTTGTGTCCGACGGGATCCAGATCTGTGAGGATCAGCTCGGCCAGTGCGGCAGTTCCGTCGATGCGGCCGCGTTGAACTGAATCTGCATCCGCGTGGCCCAAGCCCACCTCGAACAGGGTGACCACCCGGCCGAGTCTTCGGGTCAGCACTTCGGCGATCAGCGCGGGCACCTGGCCCTGCGGATGGGTGCCGGACAGCCAATGCGCGACAGCGGTCCGGTCGTAGCGCAGACGCATCCCCGCTTCCGCGCCTGCGATGTTCACCGCGTGCGCCAGGCTGTCGAAGGTCCAGCTCGCGGCAGTGAGCATGGCGCGGAGCCGGTCGTTGCGTGTACGGAGTGGCATATTTCTCCTGGGTCCGGGGGAAGAAAACGCTGCCCGCGTTCAACACGTTCAACACACAGGATGCTCAGCTGGGCTGGACCACCACAACACCTGAAGGTGTACTTACAGCTACCTGCAGTGACTGGAGGTAGGTCATGGTTGATTGTTCGGGGCAGCGGGGCGAGATCGCCGACCTGGTCCACACTCGCTGGGGACCTTTGCTCGACGAGGTCGGCCGTACCGTGGTCGAACGGGACGAGACACGGCAGCCACCCCCGCCCGAGCTACTGGACGCGCTCGCGGCCGCCGGGTTGCACCGACTGTCCCTTCCGGCAGAGATCGGCGGCGAGGGGGTCGACGTCCTGACCTGGGGCATGGTGCTCGAACAGGTCGGCTACCGGTGCGAAGACTCGGCACTGCCGATGATCATCAACCACACGATCGACATCGCGCGGTTCGTGCACGAGTCCGGCCGCGCGGACCTGATAGAGAAGTACGCCATCCCCATCGGCACCGGAACCATCGGCGCGGGCATCGCATACACCGAGGACGCGGACGCGTGGTCCTTCCGGACCGTGCTGCGCCGGAAAGGCGACGACTTCGTGTTGTCCGGCTTCAAGTCGTATGTGACGGCCGGGCTGATGAGCGACGTATTCCTGACCTATCCGATGGACGAGGCCGGGGACATGGTGGCGTGCCTGGTGGAGCGGGACGATCCTGGGGTGACGGTGACTCCTGCGGAGCCGCTGGGGATGCGTACGGCCGGGGCGGCGGCGCTGACTTTTGAGGACGTCCTGCTGCCCGCGGAACGGATACTGCAGGCCAGTGACGGGCTCACCCATGCGCAGCGGTTCCTCAGCAATCAGCGGTTGTGGATCACCTGCGCTCCGCTCGGGCGTGCGCAGCGGGTCTTGGAGGGCTGCGCGGCGCGGTTGTCGGCCAGTATCCGGTATGGCGAGCCGGTCGCCGAACTGAAGAACGTCGAATCGACGCTGGGACGCATGTACGTGGCGGTCGAGTCGGCACGAGCCATGTTGTACCGTGCGCTGTCCCACGTCGGCGCAGGTCTCTCCGAGCCGGTGTTCGACCCGATTCTGTCGGCGGCGAAGTACTTCGCGGCCGAGCAGATCCGGTTCGTGCTCGAATCGGCGTTCCGCGTACTGGGCGGCTACGGCTTCTACGGCACGCCGCATCTGGGCCGCTATATGCGTGACTTCAGTGGGCTCACGCTGGTCGCGGGTACCAACGACATCTTGGAAGTCAACCTCGGCGCGGGCGTGGTGGCGCGATCAGGCCGGAACAACGGTAGCGGAGACCAATTATGAACGTCGAATTCTCGGGAATTCTGCTGCGCGCGGCGGACAACAACCGTTCGGTAGCGGTCAGCGCCACCACACTGGCCGGTGCGCTCGTGGAGCTGTCGGACACGTTCCCCTCGATGCGGAGGGTCCTGCTCGACAACGCCGGGAAGCTGCGGCAGGCGCATCGCCTGGTGCTCAACGGCGAACTGGTCCCGCACCCTGACATCACCATGCCGTTGGGCGACGGCGATCAGATCCAGTTCTTCACCGCGGTCGCGGGCGGGTAGCGGCACGCTGGTGGACGCCGCCGACGGTTCTCCTGGGCGTGCCGACACGGATTGGGACACGCGGGCGCGGGACTGGGCCGAGGCTCAGGAACAGACGATCCTGCCGCTGTCACTCGCCGTGCTCGACGAGCTCGGCCCATGGCCGGGCCAGTCTCTGCTGGACCTCGGTTGCGGTGCCGGGCAGTTCGCCCGGCTGGCCAGTGACCGGGGCGCGCTCGTCCACGGGCTCGATGCCTCCGCCGCGCTGATCGACATCGCCCGCACCAGGAATTCGATGGGACGGTTCCAAGTCGGCGACATGGAGCACCTTCCTTTTCCCGAAGCCGAATTCTCCGTGGTGACGGCGTTCAATAGCCTCCACTTCGCCCGCAGCCCTGCCCGAGCGGTCGCCGAGGCGACGCGGGTCACGCGGCCGGGCGGCCGCGTCGTCGCCGCGACCTGGGGTCCGCTCACCGAGTGCGATGCGATGGCGTACTTTCTCGACCTCGGCGGCCTGTTACCGGCCACTCCGCTTGACGCGGTGCCGGCACCGGACTTGTCGGATCCCGACACGCTCCGAGTGATGCTGTCAGGTGATGGACTGGCCCCGTCCCCATGGCGAACAGTCCCGTGCCAGTGGGAGTACGACGACCTGGAAACCGCGCTACGTGGACTGCTATCAACCGGCCCGGCGGCGCGCGCGATCAGTCACTCGGGGCAGAAGCGGGTCGCATCGACCATCACCGAGTCGATCGCACCCTACCGACGTACCGATGGTTCGTACATTCTGCACAACACCTGCTTCTACGTGACCGTCACCCGCGTGTAGATTCGAAGCCCGCTCCGGCCCGAGATCCTGAGCGTGAACATCCACCTCGTGGCGCGGGTGCTGGGACCTACCGCGTGCGGGTGGCCCTAAGGGGACAGAGGCACCCGTCTTCTCCGGCAGGGGCGGTGCCATCCGGCCGGAGCCGCCGCTGCGGTTCGTGCCGCGGCTGCAGTGGATGGCCCTCCGCCGGCGGTCGTTCTGCAAGACCTCGGGTTTGGCCTTATGCGCGCCGTAGCGGGCGGGGTGATCGCCAACCTGCTGTCGGCACCCGCCTCTGGTGCGTCGGGCGGTCTGGAGTTCGGGGCGGCCTTCGCCCCGGCGCGACGATTTACCCGACCGACAGAACCACCGCGGTGACGTCGGCCGCGCCGTGTCTAGAACCAGCCGATCCAGGGGCCGGAGGACGGCGCGGACTGTTCGGCGCAGTGCCAGACGTTGTCGGGGCCGTAGGCGCAGACGCGGAGACGGTCGTCGTTGAGGTTGAACGCCGACGGGGCGCCGACGAGAGTGCCGCCGATGGTGCCCCAGCCCGACCAGCCGGTGGAGGTAGCGGGTGACTGCCAAATGTGCACCATTTGGTTACTGCTGTTGATGCTGAAGACCTCCAGCCTGCAATCGGCGTTGCGGGCGACATCAATGCCGTACCTGAGGGAGCCACCCAGGCTGGCCCAGCCCGAGAAGCTGCCGCCCATCGTGCTCTGCCAGCGGTGCCAGATGGCGCCGTCCGACGCGAGGGTGAACTGCTCCACCCGACCGTCGCAGTTCGAGATGGGGATGATCTCTCCTGGGCCGACGCCTTGCGCCATTGCAGGGATGGCGGCGGCGGTCGCGAGCAGGCCTGCTCCTGTGGCCACAGTGACCACGAAAGCCTTGAATCGCGTGGACAGCAACATGATTTCCTCCAATGAGACGGCACCGGTTCGTCCGGTGCCTGGGCGTGGTGCCGGCCAGATCGAGCATGGGCCGACGGTTGACATCCGGTTGCCACGTGGAGGCCGTCGCTCAACCCGGAGGCGGCATGGATCGCCCCGGTAAGCCAAGACCCGCAGGTCAACGGCCAGGTGGGCGGACATGGCTGACCTGCGGTGATGTTGATGGGTGTCGTGGGGGCGCGAGGCGCGTCTGGGGTGCGAGAGGGGACCGCAGGCAATGCGGGTCCCCTCTCGCCAGTGCTCAGGCTGCGTAGCCGCGGTTGTAGCTCCAACGGGCGAGTTCCGTGGTGGCGATCCAGTACACGCCGTAGTAGTAGCCCTGGGCGTCGTAGAGGCCGCCGTTGTAGCCGGTGTCGGCGACGAGGGCCCGATCACCGGAGTTGTCGTAGCCGAGGACGGCGACGTAGTGGCCGCCCGGGTAGCTGCGCCAGCCGCTGGTGGTGCTCGCCCCGCCCGCGACGTTGACGACCAGCGCCCAGCCGCGGTTGATGTCGAACAGGATGTCCGAGCGCAGCAGGTTCGCCCAGCCGCCGGTTGTGTAGTCGTAGCCGAACTTGGCGTCGTAGTACTGGGTGCCAGTGCGATCGTTGAGCACGCGGCGGATGTCCCACGAGCTGTTCGTGCCGTTGGAGTTGGTGCCGAGAGAGTCGGCCAGTGATTCCTGGCTGGGGAAGACCCCCCGCACGGACAGAGCGATTCGGGTGGCCGCCGGGCCGCAGTAGTACGACGTGTGCTGACCCTGGATCTGGTTGTTCCCGAGGGTCTTGCTGGTCTGGTAGTTCGGCATGCACTCGCCGTCGATGATCACACACGCGCTGGCGTTGGTCGCGGTGGCGACACTGAGACCCGCGACGGTGCCCAGACTGATCACGAGCGCGGTCACCGCGCGAAGGAACTTTTTCCTCATGATGAATCCCTTGAAGTCGGACGAAGGTGAACAAATCATCAGCCGACCGTGTTGCCAATTTGTTGCCACGCTGAGGGTGATCATGAACGTGACGATCCCCCTTTCATGTGTGGGGATCGCTGCTGCTCGCGGCGGGGCCACAGAGTGATCCCGCGATCCCCATGCACGCGACCCCGATCCGGGCTCCGGCGGTGGACAAGGTGGTGCAGGCCGCTGCTGGGCACCGGTTGCACGCCGAGTACACGTTCGAGGACTAGTGAGGGATCCTGATCAGGCACTACATCGGGGGCGCTAACTCACTGACAAGCGGAACCATTCTCGATGGCGGCTCATGACACCGTCCTTAACGACAGCCCGCCTGGCGCGCGAGGGCGATCAGGTCGCCGATGTAGGTAGCGACGACTTCGGTGATGAGTCCTGACGGTTCGAGTCATTGGTCATTTGACGCCTCGTGTCAGTGGTTTCTCCGCTTGGACTCGCGTTGACCAGGGAAAGAAGCTGGACTGTGCGGGCCTGAAGGGGATCGCTTCGGTTTGACTTGATCCGTCCGTGGGGCAGTATCAGGCGCGTGACTTCCGAATGGACGCCCTCGTCCGCTGACGGTGACGCGTCCAATGTGGCCTTGTTGCAGCTCACCTCATACCGCCGTGCCGAAGCCGTAGTAATCCAGGCCGCAGGAGAAGTCGACGTGAGCACCGTCGATCAACTAATGGAAGCGGTCACCGTCGCCCTCGCCACCAAACCGGAGAGAGTGGTGCTCGACCTCGGTGCGGTCAGGTTCGTTGCGTCCTGCGGACTCAGGGAACTCCTGCGGGGACACGCGGCTGCCGTCAGCGATGGGATCAGATTCATCGTGGCCGCTACTGACGGCGCCCTCCGCCGATCGTTGGAAGTCACGGGCCTCGATCACGAACTGGAGACGTTCGACTCGGTCGACGCTGCTCTGGCGGCCAATTAACGACGTCGCCATAGAGTGAATTCCTAGAACTATCGCCCCCGCCCGCGTTCACCCGCTGGCGGGTCGCACGGATATGTGTCCGTGCAACGCGATTGATCAAGGAGGCCGCCCGTGAGTGTGCCAGTCAGCAACGAACCGGAGCGCGCAGCCGACACCGCAGGGCCGGGCAGCGCTGCTCCCGATCTGAGAATTTCCGAAGTCCCCGCACGAGCTGACCGACTCCACCGCGTCCGCCGGGCACTGACGGTCTGGACGGCGCAGACTGGCATGGCCGAGGAACAAGCGATCGACCTCGTGTTTGTCGTTGACGAGGCGATGACCAACGTCGTCCGTCACGCCTACCCGAAGGTGCCGGGCGTCTTCGACGTCCAGGCCCGCTACAAGAGCGAACCTCGGCAGGTGACTGTCACCGTCACTGATTACGGGTGTTGGCGTCCTCCCGAGACCGGGCGTCGAGCGAGAGGTTTAGCGCTTTTGGCTGCTTTGACCACAGCAGTCGTGGTCACGCGCACCAGCCGTGGGACGACCGTGCACATGATCTGGACTCTGTGATAGTCCTTGCTCAGCGCACGTCAGCCGACGCGGGCGGTCAGCCCCGCCAGCGGGCGGAGCCGCGGTGAACCCCATCTTCGCCAGCAGCGCCTTCCAGCCGGGCCCGCCGAAGAAGAACCGCATCGCGGTCTGGCGTCGTCGTACTTCGCGGTCAGCATGACCTGGTAGCCGACCGGGTCGTCCCCGTCCGACCACTTCTGGTCGCCGGTGTCGGTGACGGTCGCTTTCGGCGCGAGCTTGGCCACGTAGATCGCGTCCGCGCCGACGCCGACGCCGTCGACGAACAGATCGAAAATACCTCGTCGCCGGACGAGACGGCCGGTCGAAGCGCACCTCGCCGCTGGTCGCGTCCGGCGTGACGCTCGCCAGGTTGATGCCCTCGTACAGCTCCAGCGTGCGCCGCTTGGTCTCCTGTGCCGTGAATTTCAAGCCATCGGTCTGCTTGGTGATATCGGTGCGGGTCGGCTCGACCGCGCCCCAGGAGTTGACCTCCGAGGTGTCGACCGACCGGCTCCAGGTCGCCCCGTCGGCGAGGTGCGCCGGATCTCGAGCGCCCGTACCGCTTCGGTGTAGGACTTGGGCAGCTGGCGCGGGTGGTCGCAGCGGCTGCCGGTGCCTAGTCACGGCGCGTCCGGTGGCTTTGGCGACGACGTCGTCCGCGATGCCGCCGGCCCACCGCAGCACGACGAGATGGTGGGGGCGGCGTAGGTCGTGGCCGATCGCGTCGGCGCGGGCGTAGGCACCGCCGTCGTCGGTTCCGGCGATGAGGTCGTCCACGAGGTCGCGCCGCAGGCGCAGCTCGGCTCAGTTCTGGAGGATAGCCGAGGCCTCCGACAGTCCGGATTCCGAAAACCGCTCCGCGGTTCGCGGCGGTCCGGCTAGCTTGGGCGTTGTGGAGTTCCGGATTCTGGGGCCGCTCGAAATTCACACGGCGGCAGGCCAGGTGCTGATCACCCGGCGCAGGGAACGTGGCCTGCTTGCGGTGCTGTTGCTCGAGCTGGGCCGGACCGTTCCGGTGGATCGGCTGGTCGAGCTGCTCTGGGACGGTGAGCCGCCGCGAGCGGCCGATGCCGCACTGCGCAGTCACGTCAGCAGGCTCCGCACGATGCTGCCCACCGTGCGGATCGACCGGCAGGAGACCGGATACGCGCTGCGCACGGACCCGGATTCCGTCGACGCGCACCTCTTCCGCAGGCTGGCAGGCGCGGCGCGGGCGATCAGCGACCCTGACGCCCGTTCGGCCGCGCTGGCGCGGGCGCTCGGGCTGTGGCGTGGACCGGCGCTGGACGGGCTCGTCGATGGGCGGTTCCGGCTGTGCGACGGCTTGGAGCAGCTCCGGCTCGACGTGCTGGACCAGCGGATCGAGGCCGATCTGGAAGCCGGAAGGCACCGCGAGGTGATCAGCGAGCTGCGCGACCTTGTCGTCGCCTGGCCTGCCCGCGAGTCCTTCGCGGCGCATCTGATGCTCGCGCTGGACCGGTCGGGGAGCCGGGTGGAGGCGCTCGACGTCTACCGTGAGCGGCGCGAGATGCTCGCGGAGGAGTTCGGGGTCGAGCCCGGCAGGCAGCTGCGGGAACGCCACGCCCAGATCCTGCGGGAGGACCCGGCGGCTCCGCGCAGTTACCTGCCGCACGACGTCGCGGACTTCACCGGACGGGAGGCCGAACTCGCCGGGCTGCTCGGCGTCACCTCGGCGGTCGTGGCCATCTCGGCCATCGACGGAATGGCGGGCGTCGGCAAGACCGCGCTGGCACTGCACGTCGCCCACCGGCTGAAACCCCGCTACCCCGACGGCAGCCTCTTCGTCGACCTGCACGCGCACACCGCCGGGCGCACGCCGATGGACCCGGCGAGCGCGCTCGCCGTCCTGCTGCGCGCGCTCGACGTGCCCGCCGAGCGGATTCCGGAGCCGCTGGACGAGCGCGCCGCGCTCTGGCGTGCCGAACTGTCCAGGCGCCGGGTGCTGGTGCTGCTCGACAACGCCGCGAGCGCGGAGCAGGTCCGGCTGCTCATCCCCGGCACGCCGGGCTCGCTCGTCCTCGTCACCAGCAGGCGGAGACTGCAGGCGCTGGCAGGTGCCACGGTGTTCTCGGTCGACGTGCTGGCACCCGCCGAGGCCGTCGCACTGTTCTGCCGGGTCTTGGGTCGCGACGTCCCGGCCGACGAGATCGTCGAGCTGTGCGGCTATCTGCCACTGGCGATCAGGATCGCCGCCGCGCGGCTGCGCCATCGTCCTCAGTGGACACCCGCGCGTCTGGCCGAGCGGCTGCGCGCGCAGCGGCTGGGGTGTCTCGCTGTCGGCGACCAGGGAATCGCGGCCGCGTTCCGGCTGTCCTACTGCCAGCTCGATTCCGAGCAGCAGCGGATGTTCCGGCTGCTCGGTGTGCATCCGGGCGCCGACGTCGACGTGTATGCCGCCGCCGCGCTCGCCCAGCTTCCGGCCGACAAGGCAGAGCTGCTGCTCGAAGATCTGCTCGACGCGCATTTACTGCTGCAGCACAGCCCCGGCCGGTATCGGTTCCATGACCTGATCAGGGACTACGCGAGGGCCGAGGATTCCGGCGAGGAGCGGGGCGAGGCCGTTCGCCGGCTGCTCGACTACTACCTGTGCCAGGCGGACAAGGTGGCCGGCCTCCTCGCGCCCGGCCGCGAAATACTCGGCATGGAGCCCGTCTACGACGAGGTCGACGGACCGGAGTTCGCCGACCAGGGGGAGGCCGTCGCCTGGTGCGAACGGGAAATGGGCAACCTCGGCGCGGTCGTGGAACTCGGCGCCGCGCAGGGGTACGACGGCCATGTCTGGGCGACCATGCGCAGCCTCGCGGCATTCTTCCTGGCGGGTGGGCGTACCGAGCACGGGGTCGGCTTGCACGAACTCGCCGTCGCGGCGACCAGGAATCTCGGTGACGTGCAGGCGGAACTGTTCACGTTGGTCAACCTCAGCACGCTGCATTGGCTGCACGACTGCTACGCCGACGCGCTTGCCGTCGCCGACCAGGCACTGGTCATCGCCAGGGGCCTGGGCGACCTCGGACGCGAGGCGCTGTGCCTCACCCGGCGCGGAATCCTCACGCAGAGCCTCGGCCGCTACGCCGAGGCGCTGCACGATCTCGGCCAGGCGCTCGCTGTCGCGCGTGCCGCCGGAAATCGGCGGGAGGAGGCCATCGCGCTATGGCTGTCGACCGCCGCGCTGGTCGCCACCGGTGAGTTCGAACGGGCACTCGGCGAGGCCGAACTGGCGCTTGCGAACCTGCGAGCGGTCAGCGAACGTCATCTCGAGTCGGGTGTGCTGGTGGAGGCCGGGGTCGCGTGCGGCAGGCTGCGGCGGTACGCCGACGCACTCGGCCACTTCGCACAGGCGGAGGCCATAGCGATCGAGGTCGGCGATCTGACGGTCAGGGCGACGGTGCACATGCAGCGCGCGGACGTCTTTCGCGCGAGCGGCCGGCTCGGTGACGCGCTCGCCGAGATCGAGCGCTCGTTCGAGATCTTCGGACAGCTGGCGCAGCCGTCGCTGCACAGCGCCGCGCACAACATCTTCGGCGCTGTGCGCCGGGATCGTGGCGAGCTGGACAGCGCACGCGAACATCACCAGCGCGCGTTGTCGATCGCGACGGGGATCGGTCACCGGCTCAACGAGGCCCGTGCGCTGGACGGCCTCGCCCGAGCGGGTGCCGGCGCCGAACTTTCCCTGCGTGCCAAGGAACTCTATGGTGAGCTGGGTGTCCCGTCGATCAACTGGTGAGCGCCCGTTTCACCTGCTCGGCAAGCTGGTCGCGGAACGCAGCGAGTTTCCCTTCGTCGGCGGCCAGCACCTCGTCGAGTTTCTGCTCCCAGAGAACGGAGATCTCCGTGTTCACCTTGGTGGTCTCGGCACAACCGGCGTCGGCGACGGCCAGTTTCCGTTGCTGCTCTCGGCTCAAGGTGCTCGCGTAGTGGCGCGCGTCGGCGGGAAATCGGAAAGCCTGGTAGCCCGCTTCGCGCAGGCAACGGGACCAGCCAGCGACCGCGGCCGGTGGCTTCGCCCGCGTGAAAGCAGCGGAAGCGGCAGCCTGGATGTCGGCGATCGGCGCCCTCGGCGGCACCCCGCTTTGCCCGAAGAGGACTCGATCGACCTCCGGCAGGCAGCCGTCCAAAGACGCGTTGTAGCGCGACCTGTAGTCCGCGGGCTGCTTGTCGTAGTCGTCGGGTGGCCGCGTGATTTCGTAGCCGGTCGCCTCGGCCTGCTGCGGGGCAGGTGACAATCCGGTCGGCGCGGCGAACTCCAATGCTGGAGAGGTCCGTACCGGATGTATCTGGAATCCCTTGGCGGACATGCACTTCTCGAGCAGGGACCAACGCCCTGCCGTGAGCTGCCGGTCGAGTTGCCGCGCGGCCTCCAGATCCGCGCGGGCTCGACCTGCATCACCGACCGTGTGCACGGCACAACTCGTGATCAACACGAGTGCGAGCAGAACCGCGCGGGGGCGGAACCTCCTCATGACCTTCCCCTTTCCACCCCCGCTGGCCGGCCTAGCGGATGCAGAAGCTCCGGATGTTCCTCGCGTCGAGGCTGATCTCCTGGCGACCCGGGTACACGGTCAGGTAGTAGTCGCCGTTGTTGTCTGTGAGCCGGATCGGCCCGCCGCCCCGGTTGGAGATCGAGGCGATCTGGCCGAGGCCCGTCGCGCCGATGGAGTAACAGCCCGGCGCCGGTGCGTTCCACTGCGGGCGCCCGCCCAGGTCGTACTTGTAGTAACAGGAATAGCCGTCTGGGCAACCCCAGTTATCGGTGCCGGCGGATGCCGGACCCGCCGTCCCCAGCGTCATTCCGGCCGCCGTCAGCGCGAGCGCGGCCAGCAGTGTCTTCTTCATCATCGGTTGTTCCTTCTCTAGTCGGCGCACAGGGTCCAGGTGACCCGCTGGCCGAGCATGTCGCGGGAGCCGCCTGGCGGGACGGCGGTCATGTACTGGCCGTTGCGGTTGTAGACGCGGACTTCGCCGCCACCCCGGTTGTAGATGGAGCGGACGTCGTCGAGTCCCATGTCCGCGACGGTGCGACAGCCAGGGCTGGGCGCGATGTACATGCGCCCGAGGATGTAGAAGTGGTCCGTGTTGTAGTAGCAGGAGAAACCGGCAGGGCACGCCCGCGCAGGCTCGCCCGCCGAAGCCTGTTGCGCTGGGCTGAGCACTGCGGCGGCCGCGGCGACCAGCAGGCCCGCGCTCAGGCGTGCGGTCAGTTTTCTCATCGTCGAGCAATCCCTTCGTCAGTGCCGGTCAGTAGGCGACCGACCATGACTTGAGAAGTTAGGGACGCGGTGTTGCCATCCTGTTGCCAGGTACAGGGCTCGGCGCATGGCGAAACCCTCGACGCCGCATGTCAACATTTTGGCAAGCTGGTTCCTGGATGATCTCGCGGTGTTCACAAGACTGGTGTTTCTGGCCGTAATAGCCATGTTCTGTACCGCATGTGGCTCGTCCTCCTCGGTACCCGACATGTCTCTGGAAAATCGGTGGTCGCCGACGATCAGTGCTGTGCTGTCGGCCAAAGGCGGTTGTGAGGTCTGGGTCGGGATCGAGTGCGGCAACTGGCTCCTGGCCATGAACGGGACCGCGACCGACCTTGGCAAGGCTATCGACGCGCGAGGTGACTCGGCACATTTCAGCGAAGCGAAACAGCTTATCGCCAAGGTCCATGAAGACTTCGACAAATGGACTACCGCGCTGTGCAGTACCCATCTGTCGTCCGAGGGCTCGGTGATGACAGACCAGAACACCTGCGTGCGGTGGAGCCAGGGCGGCTATGAGGCGATGGTGAAGCTCCAAGAGGCCTTGCGCCCGGCACGGTGAGGACCTACGCGGAAGGACAGATCGCGACGAGGTCAATGCATTATCTTTCAATGGAGGGCACCAGTGCGAATTTCGGTCATGGGCACGGGCATGGTCGGCCAGATACTGGCCGGACGGCTCGACAAGCTGGGCCACGAGATCGTGGTCGGCACGCGGGACGTTGATGCGACGCTCGCCAGAACGACCCCAGACGTCATGGACAATCCACCCTTTTCCACCTGGGCTCCGAGCTATCCGGGCGTGCGGCTGGCGACCTTTGCCGAGGCGGCGGCGCAGGGCGAACTCGTGGTGAACGCGACCGCGGGAATCGCGTCGATTGACGTCTTGCATGCCGCAGGTGCGTCGAATCTGGCCGGCAAGGTCTTGCTCGACTTGGCCAACCCGCTGGACTTCGCAGGCGGTTTTCCGCCCGGCCTTTTCGTGAAGGACACCGACTCGCTTGGTGAGCAGATTCAGCGGGCGTTCCCGGAGGCGCGGGTGGTGAAGACACTCAACACCCTCAACGCCTATCTCATGGTCGACCCTGAGCAACTCGCGGCTGGTGAGCACACCGTATTCGTGTCCGGCGACGACCAGGATGCGAAAGATGTCACCGGACGCTTGCTGGCCGAACTGGGGCACCGCGACGTCGTCGACCTCGGGGACCTGAGCACGGCGCGCGGCACGGAAATGGTGATGCCCTTGTTGTTCAGGTTGTGGGGAGCCTTGGGGACACAGACGTTGAACGTCAAGATCGTGCGCTGAGGTGGCCGGCGAGTTCGGCGTGTTCGCGCGCGCCGAACTCGGCGAAGATCGCGATCGCCTGGTCGCGCGCCCGGGCGGCCTGGTCGGGCCGACCCGCGGCCGTGTGCACGTCGGCGAGGTCACGCAAGGCTCTGGCGCGAAAAACAGGCAGGTCGACGGATTCCCAAATGCCGATCGCCTGGCACAACCGGGCCTGCGCCCCGGTCAGGTCGCCGGTCGCGAGTGCGTGCTCGCCCATGGTGCGGAGGATGAGTCCTTCGCCGAGCCGGTCTTGGTGGGCACGGCAGGTGGCCAGCGCGTCGTCCAGTGACGGCACCACGGTGGCGCCGAGCCGGATTTCGGCCTTGACAAGGGACTGCAAGGCGTACGCAAACATGAGTCGATCGTCGAGTTCCTCGAGCATGTGCAACGCGCGGGCGGACAGATCAGCCGCGTGCGCGTACTCGGCCATGGCGCGGTGGATGAGGCTGGTGGTGCGAAGAGCGAGCGCCTCACCTCGGCGGCTGCCCAGCCGCTTGTAGGCCCGGATGGCTTCGTGCGCGACGGTGAGCGCCGGGTGAAAGTCGCCGACCTCCAGCTCTACAGACGCGGCCAGCCTGCTGGTGTAGCCGATGCCTGCTTCGTCGCCGATGGCGCGGAAGTCCAGGAGCGCCTGACCGAGCGTGTCACGGGCGGCCAGGAACCTTCCCTGCTCCCGGTAGGCGCTGCCCATTCCGGCCAGCACGACCGCCCGGCCGCGCTGGTCGCCCGAAGCGTCGAACAGCAGCAGCGCGCTGGCGAAGAACTCGTGCGCGGCATCGAACCGATCCTGGGCGTAGCGCAGCTGCCCGAGTCCGGCGAGCAGCATCGCCTCGCACCGGGTGTTACCTGCCCTGCGGGCGGCGGCGATCGCGGCGTCGTGTGTACGCCACCACTCCTCGAACCGGTTCCCGATGCCGAGCGAGGTTGCGCACAGCCCTGCCGACACCTCACTGGCGACCACGTCAAGATCCATCGCCGCGGCTCGCTCCACCGCGACCACTAGCGAGGAGAGCTCGGCGTCGAACCACGCGGCGCCGTCGGCGGGCAGGTAGTCGATGGGGTGACTGCTCGTATCGGTCGCGCACGGGTCGATCTCGCCGGATGGGGTGCTCGCGGCGAGTCTTCCGGAGATCCACAACCACGCGCCCAGCGCGCGCCGGATCGCCGCGGCACGCTCGGGTTCGGATTCTTCGTGCTCCGCACGTTCGGCGGCGAAAACACGGTGCAGGTCGTGAATGCGGTACCGGGGACGGCCGTCGCGCCCGGTTGCCGCGAGGTCGGCCAGCCTGGCGTCGACGAGGCGGTCGACGACATCCTCGGCGGCGGCGATTTCGGTGTCCAGCAGCGCCGCGACGATCCACGGCGCGAAGTCCGGGATGCCGAGCAGCCCGAGCAGCCGGAAGGCGCGTTGCGTCAGCGGGTCCAGGACCCGGTAGCTCAGGCCGACGTTGGCGCGGACCTCGAGATCGCCCGACGCCAGCTCGTCGAGGCGGCATCGCTCGTCGGCCAGCCGGTCGACCAGCACCTCCAGCGACCATTCGCGCCGGGCATTCAGCCGTGCTCCCGCCGTGCGCACGGCCAGCGGAAGACCTCCGCACAGGGCGATCAGACGCGAGGCGGAGCCGGCGTCGGCAGTCACCCGTCGCGTGCCGATGAGCTTGGTCAGCAGCTCCAGAGCGTTGTCTTCGTCGAAAATGCCGAGGTCGACGCGACGTGCGCCGGGGAGATCGGCCAGGAGGCCGCGCGAGGTCACCAGGACCGCGCATTCGGCGTGGCCTGGCAGCAGCGGGCGGATCTGCGCCTCGTCGCGGGCGTCGTCGAGAACCACGAGAACCCGGCGGCCGGCGAGCACGCTGCGATAGAGGTCTTCCCGCTCGCTGGAGGACTCGGGCACGTCTTGGTCGAGCGCTCGCAGGAACCGGCCCAGAATTTCGCCGGGCGTGGCGGGGCAGGTCGTCACGCCACGCAGGTCGGCGTAAAGCTGGCCGTCGGGAAAGGCCGTGGCGACTGTGTGCGCGGCGCGGATCGCCAGTGTGGATTTGCCGACCCCGCCGGTGCCGGACACCACGCACACCGGCAACGCCTCGCGGCGGCTGGTCAGCGTCGTGGTGAGCTGGACCAGCTCCGCTGCCCGGCCGGTGAAGTCGGGTGCGGCCGGCGGTAACAGGGCCGGAACGGGGCGCGTGCCCAGGGCAAGCGGTGCCCGATCGGTGAGTAGCACGACCCGTTCCGTCTCGATGAGTTCGGGACCGGGATCGAGGCCGTGCTCTTCGGCCAGCCTGGCTCGGAAGACACGCGCCTCCGCGAGCGCCTCCGCCTGGCGGCCACTGCGGAGCAGCGCGACCATCGACTGGCACACCAGACGCTCGCGCAGCGGATGTTCCCGGAGCAACGCGGCCAGCTCCGCCACCAGCGGGACGTGGTCGCCGAGTCGCAGATCCGAGTCGATGCGCAGCTCGGTGGCCGCGAGCATCTGTTCGTCGAATCCAGGCCACATCCGGTCCCGGATCGTCGCGCTGGCGATGTCACCCAGCACTGGGCCGCGCCACAGTCCTAGTGCTTCGGTCAGCAGTTCGCTCCGCTCCTCGGGAGCCGACACCGAAATAGCTTTCCGGTGCAGCGCCGTGAAGCGATGCAGGTCCACCAGGCCGAGGTCTCCCTCGACAAGGTAGCCGCCGCCCGAGCTGGTCAGCCGAAACCCATGGCGCTCGGCGCCCGCGGCGGACAGCAGAGCACGCAGTCGAGACACGGCGACCTGGACGGCCCGCCGCGGGTGATTCGGAAGGTGCGTGCCCCACACGAGGTCGATCAACCTCTCCGCCGACAGCGCGGAGCCGAGATTGACCAGCAACAGACCCAGGATGATCCGCTCGATCCTGCGTCCGAGATCGAGCGCAGCTCCGTCGACTACCGCTTCCACGTCACCGAGAACACGGAACTCTATTCCCCGTGCCCGATAACCCACAGTCATCGTCTGCTTTCTCGCTGGCGCGTATCCGTAATACCGACCTGCTGGTCCTCAGTGTCGGGAAAGCGTAGTCGGTCGAACTTCGTGACTCGTCGCTTTTTTCAGGTGCACTAACACTAGGTGATCAACCTAACAGCCGGTCTTGGAGTACGGGCTCGGGATTATGCACCTGGGAGTGACTGTCCATTGTGGTCGTCGGCTCGGTCGACGTGCCGCAGAGGAGACCGGTGCGGTAGATGTCGGAGGGCCCGGTGGCGTACGCGAGCGTCAGGGCTCGGACCGGCTGGTACGCGGCCAGACGCCCTACAATGACTTTTTTTTACCGAAAAAAACGGGCAAGAAAAAACCGGGTGTTGGCCCACCCGCGACCACGCGGGGCCAAAACC
>NZ_JBHWEB010000001.1:248445-262902 GCF_042734395.1 Amycolatopsis sp. NPDC059657
GGGGTTCTTTGTCGGTGGGCCGGGGGGCGTACGCGTGGGTCGGGGCGGGCACGGGGGGGCCCCCGCCCGGACGCCTGACTTTGACTTTGTTGACCGGACATTCCCGGTCAAGACTCTCCGGGGTCTGGCCCGAGCAGCTCGCTCGAGGGCACAATCCCGATATCTCGCGGGTCGTGTCGTGCCATCCGGCTCACAGGATGTTGCTTGAGGTATGCCAGGCGCGTTGCCGCAACGCCTCCCGTTCCTGACTGGGCCGTCGAGGGTGAACGTCTCATGTCGCCGTCGCGGGAGATGTCAAAGACGATTTTCGTGTCTGTCCGCCCGGCCTTCCTTGGTGACGGCGAAGTAGCCGGTGCGGACTCCCGTCGATGACCGATTCATCTTGGCCAGCGGGAGACGGACGGGACCGTGCTCAGTGGCTTTTGATGTCCGCGATCATTGCCGTGGCCACCTCCAGGGCGACGGCGCGCAGCTGATCGGCGGTGTATCCGGGACGGGTATAGAACACTTTCACCAGCAGGTTCCGGTAACGCGCGAGAACGATCATGGTCGACGCGCCGCCGGAAGACGGCAGCCACTGCAGTGCTGCCCCGTCGTCGGCGCCCGCGACGTCGACCGCGCCGGTCGGCCGGCCCTGACCCGCGTTGAACTCGCGCTGCGACTTCAGTGAGGCGGCTGCGGCCTTGACACCCGGCTTGCCACTCTCGGCCGAGAAGCGGGTCGCCTTCACATTCAGCACAGTCTGCGGCCCCTTCTCGAAGGCGGAACTCCTCCACTCGCAGATCCCGTCGACCTCGCCCGGTTTGTCCGCCGCGGTCAGCGGCTGAGCCCGGACCTCGCCCTCGATATACCGGGCCACGTCGCTTACCCGGAGCACCACCTGCGGAGTAGGCACGTAGCTGATATCAGGCTCACCGGAACCTACTGGCGTGGACGGCTCACCGCTTGCCTCGTTGTCCTTTTTGTTGAGCAGCACCACAGTGGTCGTCGCGCCCAGAATGAGCGCGAGAACAAGCACGACACCAACGACGATCCAACCGGTGTTGCGCCGCCGCCGGCGGGGCGGCGGCAACGTTGGCGAGCCCCACGGTCCAGGCTGACCTGGGTACGGCTGCTGTGGTTGCCAACGAGGTTCATCCACTGTTGATCTGTCCATTCCGGTTCACTGCCCGGCTCCTGGCGAGCCGTGGACGCCAGAGTCCAGCAGGGTGTGGTTGACAAATTGTTGCCGTGCACCTTCGTGAGTCAGAGTGTGTCGACGCGACAACGGACGGTTTGCGCGAGACCGACGCACCAATGGCGCTCGAGTCTGACAGGGTTCGGAAGCCGGCATCGGCGACCAGGTGTGCGCCACCGGGCCGGACCTGCGGCTCCTCGCCAAGGAGACCATGGACGACGATTACGTCATATGGGCCTAGGTTGCCCATTGGTGTGCCTAGCGCCGCCTGAACGGAGGCGGTCGAGAAGCAGACAGACGAGGTGAGCCCCACGCGGCATTGAGACACCTCGTGATCTCGACGCTCATCACGGGCAGCCCCGTCCGTCGTCGAACCAACCCGATTACACGCCGCTGGGACTACCCCCATGACCGCTATGCAGGGACCGACGACGGACGAGGCGCCGACCATCTGCTTGACACAGAACGCCTTACGCTGATGAGCGGACGTTGAATCTATTCATCGTTGCGCGTATCTAAGCCACCCGGGGCTACGGTGATCACTCGCTCCGCTCGCGTGACAGCTCGGCCGCACGACGACTCGTGCACCGTGCGCTAGAGCACCCGTTGTGTGCCGACCTGCGACGCCACAACCGGTTCCCGTGACGTGTCGCGATGGACTGGTGATGAGAGCACTCGATACCGGCGCCAGCGCGGATCCGCAGATAGTGGCTGATACCCAGAACGATCCTCGTCGATGCCACGACGAGTTCCCCGCCTTCGCAGGCGGTGTCCGGCGGTGCGTGCTGACCTATCTAGGTCAAGACCTGGAGTCGAGATCGAGCACGCATGCCTGGTCGGCGCGGAGCTCGCCATTGATTTGAGGCCGCCGATCCTTAGTCGCTATCAATGCGCTGCTGCATGTACGCGAGGCCTTAGAAATTATTGTGCATCTGACTGTTTCGTGTTCGGGTCAATTGTTCTGCGCGCAATGACCCTGTCCCGAAAATATTTGAAAAGATCTCGCAAGGTGTAGGCGCCGAAGGAGAGCAGCTCACAACCCGATGACAGTGTTGACTGTCGTCAGGTTTGGCGTTTCGCCGGTTCCCGGCCTACAGCGGCGCTCGATGGGGTGAATTGGTCGGGCAGCAACGGCACGAGTATGACGCGGCGGTGCGTGGCATCGCGATCAGGGAGCCGCTGAAGGAGTTCAGCGGGCGTGTCCTCAAAGGAGGTAAGGCGACTGCTGAGATCGCAGCCCGGTCACGGCGTCGCGGGAAGCAACGAGAGGGGAGGACCAAGACTCCGGCTGGGACGCGACTGGTGGAGATTCCGCCGAGCATCGCGGTGTTCTACGAGGAACTGATGGACAGGCACAGTCACCCGTTCATCCTGTGCAGTCCTGAAGGCAATCCTTGGCGGCGGTCCAACTTCCGTTACCGCTACTGGCGTCCAGCCTGAGACGGTGTCGCCGAAGACAAGCCGGGTTCGGTGCCTCCGATCCTCGAAGGCTTCACCTTCCATGAAGGGCGCCATTACTCACGCGACATGGCTGACCGAGGACGGAGTGCCGGAAGTCGCGAGGCGCGCGAGGCTTGGCCAGAAAAATGAAGGGCACGGGGAGGATCTACGACCACATGACCCCGGCGATGCGTCAGCACATCATCGCGTCGCTGGAAGCACGGTGGGCTGCGTCCTTGATCGTGCTCCGGCCGACCGAGCGCGAGAAACTCGCGAGCTGGTTCCCACACTTAAAGGTGGTGTACCGAAACCTTGAGATCGAGCCGGTGAGCAAGATCCACGCCGGATTCACGCCATTGCAAAAGTAAAACCCCATCCCTCGCGAGGAGGGACAGGGCTCTGACCTGCGAAACCTATGGTGCGCGATACTGGGATTGAACCAGTGACCTCTTCCGTGTCAGGGAAGATCAACGGGGTTCCCGACCAGGCGATTCTCGTATTTACGCAGGTCAGCACGTTCTGTTCCTCCTCGTTCCGGCGGCTTGCCACGGGTTGCCGTCGCCGGATTTTCGCCGGATGATCTTGGCCTCGGAGGACGTGTTCGACGTGTCTGATCGTGATCCAGTGGTGAACATCGTGACGGCGATTGCCGCGACGGTGGTCGCCTTGACCTTCTTGTTCGGCTTCGGCAACGTACTAAACCTGGCTTTAAGGCTCGGCGTGCCGATATGGATTGCTCCCTTAGTGGCTCCCGCTGTCGACCTGTCTGTTCTGGGTTTGCTGCTGGCTATTCGACAGCTTGCATTGCGAGGTGCGGCGCCGGGCTGTTGTGTCCCAGCTCGGCGCCTGCTGCTCTTTGCCAGCGTCGTGACGTTGGCCTTGAATGTCGCTGATCCACTGATCTCCGGCCATGTGGGCAAGGCGGCCTTTGACGCGGTCGGTCCCTTGCTGCTTATCGGCTGGGCCGAGGTCGGTCCCGAACTCCTGCTGACGCTCGCGGAGCACCAAGGGCCGCGTGCTGCGGAGCAGACCGTTGATGGGCCGGATGCGCGGCGCGCCGTTCGAGAAGGTGCGCCGGCGGCGGGTGGAGGAGAGCTTGAAACTGATCTTGTCGCGCGTGCGAGGAGGGAAGACGCGGCGCACCGAGCGCGGTACCAGCGGCCGATCTCGGCGGAGGTATTGCGCAAGCGGCTTCGGATTGGAACGCAGCCTTCGCGGAAGCTGGTCGCGCTCGTCCGTTCCGAATACGACTCTTCGTACGCTGCGAGAGCTGGCTCAGGTCTCGCTAACGGAGCGTGAGCGCCGAAGCACTCTCAAGGCACTCGGCTTACCTTCCCGCACACCTCGGGGTGGATTTCGTGGCAGCGGGCGCATGGTTCATTTCTCTGTCGGACAGCGGTCTTCCCTGGTTGTGACCTTGCGCCACTCGACAGATTGCCGCCACTCTTCGACGTCGTTGATGAGCTTCTTCAGCTGGGCCGGCGTCGGCGGAGGCTCGTTCGAAGCCGCGGGTTCTTCGTGCGCGGAGGTCCACAGTGACAGGTCGCTCATCGCGGCGTCGATGAGCGCGTGGTCTGCGTCGGTCACCGTGATCCTGGCCAGCCGCTTGGTCTGAACGGGACGGTCGAAACGACTGATCACATCATCGAGCAGCACCGTCTCGACCGCCCGCTCGACCGTCGCGCGGAGGTCTGACGCGATGTGGTGAGCCGCTTCCGCCCACTCGGCATCAGCGCCCGCTGCATAGAGATGTTCGTTATCTTCGACCGACTTCTTGTGTGCCTTCAACCTTTTTTGCGGCACACCGCCGACCCCGACGGCTTCGAGAGTGCACATGCCCGGTCCGTGCAGGCCACGCTTGACCTGCACGTCGAGTACGCACACCGCCTGATGTGAACTGTGCCGGTGAACGGCGTGAACGAACGGCAGGCTGTGTGTGAAGACGACGACCTGCCTGTTCGCGGCCTCCTTGACCAGCCGCTCGGCCACCTTCGACAGAAAACGATGGTCCAATGACGACACGGGGTCGTCCAACACGATCGCCGAGCCGTCGTCGACCAAGCCGACCTCGATCAGGAAGCCGGCGAGTGCTACCGCCCGGCACTCGCCTTCGCTCAGCACGTCACTGAGTTTCACTGTGTCTCGCACCGAAGAGGTGAAGGCCAGCCGATGTGGTACGACACCGACTCTGGCTGGCGCAGGTGTGACGCCGAGTTCCAGCCTATCCACGCCTAGGGATGCCAGCTCTGCGACAAGCAGGGCGCCGAGCCGGTCGGTGATCAGCATCTTGGCGAGTTCACTCTGTTTGGCCGTAACGGAATTCGTCTTGCAGTAGGTCTTCGCCGCTTGCAGATGGCCAACCACGATTCGTCGATGATGTTCCGCCAGGACGTTTTCCAGTTCCGTGCGCAGCGCTGCTCGGCTACTCAGTTCCTCATGTTCGTCGGCGAGCCTCTTCGCGGCCTCTGGATCGCCTGCGTTCTCGAGCTCCGCGGCTTGCCGTTGCTCCGTTTCGATTCCTTGGCGCAGTCTCGCCATTACGGCTTCGTTTTCAACGGTCGCGTCCTGGGGGAGAGGTGTATCGACAGGTACCTCGCCGCTGAGCAGGCCCACGATGAAGGTTCCGCGTGCGCAGACTGCCTTGCTGGCAGCGACCAACGCTGCGTCGAGCTCGGCGTACTCCTCGCCGAGCGCGCTGAGCAGACCAGGTTCAAGAAGGTTGGCGCTGATGGTGTCGGTGAGACTGCGGCGAACTCGGTCCGTTTCCTCGCGTGCGGCACGCAAGTCCGCCGCTGTTGTGTCTTTGACGAACTGCTCCAGCGAGACAAAAAGCTGTTGGGTGTCAGCGGGTAGCGTCTGCTGACACAGGACGCACCGTGCTCCGGGGCCGGTGTGGGGAAAGTCGTTTCCGTGATATGCGGCCGCGTTGGAGTAGGTGCGGGCCGCTTCCCAGAGTCGAAGCCAAGCTTGATCGCCGATGCCTGACAAGGTGGCGCCGGCCACGAGATTTGCGGCCGCTGTCGCTGCTTCCTGCAACTCGGTGACCCTCTTCGCGAGTTCGCGGGCCGCGGCGTCATCGTTCTGCCGGACCGTGGCGAAAAGGCGTTTGGCACGCTGCTCGACGTTCACGCCCTGCAACTGGTCCGCGCGCGCACTATGCAGTCGCGCACGCGTGACCGGGTCGCCTGCACGGAGCTCCTCCAGTAATACCCCGAGTTCGCCAAGGCGCGAAACCTCTTTCTCTGAGAGCTTGGCCAGTCGACCCAGCAGCTCTTCGCAGCCCTTGGTGCCGAGAGTTTCGACCGCGCGGCTGACCGCGGTGTTTCCCCCTAGTTTCGACAAGTCTGCGGCCGTCCGGCCGGATGCCGCGATGCGGTCGTTGAGCTCAGCCTCGACTTTTCGGCAGGCTTGCGCGAGATCTTGAACCAGGGTGACCACAAGCGGGGAAAAGGCGGTGTCGCCTTCCTTGTCGAGCAGGTGCGCGGCAGCTTGCGTGTCGAAGAAATGAATCTTCTTCATGCTGGTGAGTGAATCGGCCCCGGCGCGCCAAGTATGCGAGCGGCAGTCCGTGCCTTCCTGATAGTCGACTCGGGCGGTCGGCACTTCGTCGTCCTCGCCGGAAAGCACGTTACGCAGCACCTGGCCGGGAACTCCTCGGACAGCGCAAACCTGGCGCAGTATCCGCGCGTAGCCGGATTTCCCTGCTCCGTTGTCGCCGTAGATCAGGGTGATTCCGGCTGGGGCGAGCGGAAGTTCTTGGTCGGCGGCGAGCCGGTTGACATGCTCGACTCCGGAGATGCTCCGCAAGGCGACCGGGATGTCGCCGGTCGCCTCGGTCGGGAGGTGGTCGCTGGTGATCGGGTCGAAAGGCATGGTGGTGCCCGCGGCTTCGCCGACGGCCAAATCGGCCAGGTCGGCTATGTCCTGCTGGGAGAGCTTGGCCATGACCAGACGTCGCAGCGCTTCACGCTGCCACTTCGGGCGTGTTTCGGACCACGAGATCACATTTCCGCGCGCTTGGGAAAAATCACTCATGGGTCATGCCCTCAAATCCCGTCGATCTCCGGTTTGCAATCGTTGAACCGGAAATCGAAAGTATCGAGGATTCCGTTACGGGCCCTGATGTGCTTTTGGGTGATCAACCCGTCGTCATGGTGCGTTATTCACTATTTGTCAATCTTTTGTGTCGCCCAGGGTCGGCGAGCCGTTGGATTCGGTGACGGGGGCGACATTCAGGCCGGTGCCTGCCAGTGCCGCTGAGTTCGCGGAAGGCAATCGTCGTGGACCGCTTGATCGCTGTTATGGGATGCGCGCCGCCGACGCCATAGGTCCTCGCCCAACCACGCTCCTGCGCGACGGCGTGAACGGGTGCCGCCGATGTTCGCCTCTGGAGCAGGTTTGGTGCCGCCGGTGACGCGTCGCAACGTTGAGTTACGGCGGGTGGCACAATCGCACGCCTACAGAAGAGGTGGGCTGTGAGTACTCGGTCGAGCATCGAGTGGACGGAAACGACCTGGAACCCGACGACGGGCTGTGATCAGGTCTCTCCAGGTTGCGACCATTGCTATGCGTTGACCTTGGCCAAGCGCCTGAAAGCCATGGGTTCGGCGAAGTACCAGACTGACGGAAGTCCGGTAAGTAGTGGTCCTGGCTTCGGCGTGACAATCCACGAGTCGACTCTGCAGGAGCCATTGCGCTGGCGGCAACCGCGGCTCGTCTTCGTCAACTCGATGAGCGACCTCTTCCATGCGAAGGTTCCGGTCGATTTCATCCGGCGCGTGTTCGATGTCATGGCGGCGACTCCGCAGCACACGTACCAGATCCTGACCAAGCGGGCTCGTCGTCTCCGGCGGCTGGCCCCGTCCTTGAACTGGCCGGACAACGTATGGATCGGCGTTTCTGTCGAGAGTGCCGGGCAGCTGGAGCGGGTCGACGACTTGAGGGCCGTACCTGCTGCTGTTCGCTTCCTCTCGTGCGAGCCGTTGCTCGGTCCGCTGCC
This sequence comes from Amycolatopsis sp. NPDC059657, assembly GCF_042734395.1. Classification (NCBI taxonomy): domain Bacteria; kingdom Bacillati; phylum Actinomycetota; class Actinomycetes; order Pseudonocardiales; family Pseudonocardiaceae; genus Amycolatopsis; species Amycolatopsis sp. NPDC059657. Next base: position 256,062 of record NZ_JBHWEB010000001.1, read on the forward strand.
GGATCTTGATCTTGCGGGTATCGGTTGGGTGATCGTCGGTGGTGAATCGGGGCCGGGTGCCCGGCCCATGGACCCCGAGTGGGCGTTGGCTGTTCGAGATCGCTGTACCAGCTCTGACGTGCCGTTCTTCTTCAAGCAATGGGGCGGCCGCACTCCGAAAGCAGGAGGTCGGGTGCTCGGCGGACGGCTATGGAACGAGATGCCTATCGAGGTAGCTCGTCTACACGAAGGCTCCGCCTAGCGGTTGACGAGCGGAGCACAACTCCTCATCGTGGTCAGGGTGCCACTTTCAGTGAGGGGTGATGTCAGTGACTGGCATTTGGGACTTGGAGCCGCACACAGAGGCTAAGCATCAGATCTACCGCAGTTACCTGGACGCTTGGTTCCCGATTCTGATTCGCAAGTTTGGCAGCGTGACCTATGCGGAGGGCTTCGCCGGTTGTGGTGTCTATACCCGCGGAGAGCCCGGCTCGCCGATCATCGCTCTACGGAGTCTGCTCCGTCGCCGCCACCAGTTCTCGGACTTGAAGCGTGCGCGATTCCTGCTGGTCGAGAAGGAGCGACAGCACGCGGAAATACTCGCGGAACAGTTGGCCAAATTGCTCAAGCTAGACAAGCCCGTCTACGACTACGACGACGGCGTCATCCAAGTCGCGCTGCGCTGTGGGAAGTGCGAGGACACGCTGCCTGCTTTGCTCGCCGAAACCCGAGCTTGGGGGCAACCGATCCTGGCGATTTTCGACACCTTCGGCGGAGGGGTCCCCGCTGGGCTCTTGCAGAAGATCGCGGCCAACCGAAGTTCTGAGGTTGTCTACACCGTGTTGCCGCAGCATTTCGTTCGGTTCGCCAACCAGGAGCGTGGCGATGATGTCTTCGCTGACTCAAGCTGGCGGTCTGTAAAAGACCTGCCAACGGCCGAGAAGCGTCAGTACATTGCCGCCAAATTTGCCGAAACGATGACCGCGTCCGGGTTTCCGCACACGCTGCGATTCGATCTCGGTACCGACCGCGGTGACCTGCTCAACCTGTGGTTCGGCACACGGTCGCTGCGCGGAGTCGAGAAGTTCAAGGACGCCACCTGGAAGGCCGATCCTGTTCGCGGTGCGGGTTTCCGCGACCCGCGTGACCCCGATCAGCAGTTGTTGCCGATGCGGCAGGAGCCGGACTTGGCGCCGTTGCAGCGTTTGCTGCACGCCCGCCTGCTGCAAGCTCCGGGAAACAGGATGACTGTGGAGGAACTCCGAACGTTCACCACGATCGACTCGATCTTTCGCGCGCCGCACGTGACGCCGGCTCTGGCGCGAATGGAGAAACGTGGCTGGATTGACAAGCAACACGCTCATCTGAGGCTTGGGAGCACGTCGGTCACGGGTGTGCCCGCACAGCAGGATCTCTTCGGATTTGTCGGCTGACCATTCGCTGGGCGCGCTGCCCTCGGCACTGCAAGCACACGCTGGACAGACGCCGGTGCGCCTGTGCCTCGTCGGCATCAGAGCGCGCACCTTCGCCTCGCCTGGGCACCCAGGCACCCCGTCGGGCCAGCCTCATCGCCGACAACGCCAGCATCCCGGCGTCACTGTCAAACGGTAGGCCGGACGCGGACCTGCGGTATTGGGTTTGCGAGCTCGACTTCAGCCGCGGCGAGGCCCCAGGCCGCCACCGGCACCTCAACCGCTAAGGTGACTGTGTGGTGACGAGGGCTCACGCAACGCGAGGGACTATCGCCGGCGCGTCTGGTGATGGTGGTGTCGAGTACCGGCGCGGCGTGGCGGCCTATGCGGTGGCTCTGGGATTGAGCGGGGTTCCGTTGCCTGAGCTTGGGCTGGAGTCCGAGTACGCGCAGGTTGAAGCAGTGGCGTTGGAAACGGTCGATGCCGTCGACGACATCCGTATCGATCTCAAGTCCAGCGGCAAAGTGATGGTTCAAGCCAAACGATCTTTGCATCCAAGTGGGGCATTCAAAGCGGCCGTCGCGCAGTGGGTCGAAGCAGGCAAGGGCGATCTTGACCCAAGCAAGGACAGGCTCGTCCTGGTATCTGCCGAACTGCCTTCCAAGATGCGACACCTTCGGCAGGCGTTGAACCGTCAGCGGCAGAAGATACCCGGCGATCTGTCCGAGCCTGAAAGGAAGGCTTACGAGAGCGTTGAAAGCTTGCTCACGGAATTGACCGATGAGCAACGGCAGCGTGTGCTCGCGTGCGCGGTCATCTGGGAGCTCGCTGTCGAGGAACCGGACCACGCCAGCGCCCGGGAAGCGATCAGCAACCTCCGCGCGGTGGTCGAGGGTGGCCATGCGTCCGCGCGGCAGGCATGGAAGTCGCTGGTGGTGCAGGCCGGCCGAATGGCGCGGCTCCGCAGCGGGTACATCCTCAAGGGGTGGAAAGATGCCCTGGAGGGCGAAGGTATCGAATTCACCTGCACCGGCGATGCTCCGTCGGCCCGGCTCGAAAGGGTTAAGCAGGCGGTGAAGCGGTACAAAGCCGTCTCATTCACGACGGTGAGCACCTCGACTTGAGCGCCATCGGCGCACGGATTCCGCAGCTCGCTCTGCGGGCCGCAGACGCACACGTCGAAGTTGATATTGAGGGCAGTGAAGCTACGTCGCTGCTGTGGGCGTTCCTGCGTCGCGGACGGCTCGTATTGGCGGGGCTTCCCGGCGGGGGTAAGAGCACCGAGATCAAGAAGCTCGCCGCTCGGCTCTGTGCCTTGGCGCACGCGCCGCTGCCAGTGCCGGTGTCACTGCCGGAGGTCAACGCGCGTGACAGGGCGACGACGAGCTTCCGCGACCAGTTGATTACCGTAGCGGTGCGTGACGTTCCGGCGGAATATAGGGACATTTTGCGCGCCGAGATCGAGCACCGCCTCGTCCACGGCGGCGTCACCCTGCTTCTGGATTCGCTCGACGAGACCTACGGCGACCGCGGGACGGTGGTCTCCGACATCGAATCCCTGATCGCTGAGATCTCACCGGACACAGATATCCTCCTGGCCACACGCGATATCGCCTACGCGGATGCCCAACGGCTGTCATGGCAAACCGCGCGACTGGGGCCTCCGACCGAGATTGGCAGAACCGTCAGAGCAATTTTGGAGGCGGCGTCCACACAGGACAATAAGATGGTTGCCGACCCGCAGCGGTGGATCGACCAGCGGATAGCCTGGATCGACACCGTTCTCGAGCAGGACCACGGGCTACGTGAGACCCCGCTGATGCCGGTACTGCTCGCCATGCTTGCGACGGAACGCGAGCAGGCCGCTCTGCCTGTCGGCCGCGCCCGCATCCTCGCCGCCATCATCGAGGACCTGCTCGCCCCCAAGGAAGTCAAGCGCCAGAAAGGAAACACGCATAGCGAGCCTCAGCAGAGGAAGCGGCAGGTCTCGATGGCGCGGGCGTTCCGCATGGAAGCAACTGCCTTGCTGCGGGGACAGAAGCTGATCTCTCGTGACGTCGTGATCAAGGAAGTCGCCGACGACCTCCGCCAGTATTTCGACCTCTCCGAAGGAGACGCGAAGGCTGACGCCACCGACGCAGTGCACTTCTTCGACGAAGCCGGAATCTTCGTCATAGCCGGAGCGAGCCAGACCGTGGCACCACGTGTGGCTTTGTTCGCTGAGATCGGTGACGCACTCCGCATCGCCGACAAACCTCACGACGCCGAGTCCTGGGTTGCCGCGCGCATCGACGGTCGACAGGCCGAACCGCTGATCCTGGCCGCCGCGCTAAACGACCAGGTTGCTGCCGTCTTAGCCAGCGCGGTTCGGCAACGCCCGAACGACCGGGCAGTCATGCATGCCGCCGTGCAAGCCGTCACCGAAGGCGCTCACATGCACGAGCGCGACATCCGGTCGCTGTGCGAAGCGCTGATCAACGACGTCGCGACAGGTGACCGCGCAAGCTGGCGCAGCTGGCGCGAACTTTCCAAACTGCCAGTTCCGCCGGATCTCGCCGAACCGGCAATAAGCGCGTCCACCGCACACAGCCCAGACCACGCGACCGTCGCTACCGCCACACTGGACATACGGTTCAGGTCGCGCGCAGCGCTGATCGCCGCACCCCAGCACCTGCTGGACGTGCTCACCTTGCACGACCTGCCGAAACAGGGCAATCCAAGCGAGACAGACGCTCCCGTTTCCGCGCTAAGATGGCCCCCGGTCATCGATACGAGTGACATCCCAAGTCCGATCGACCGCGCATTGGTAGACGTCCAATACGCCGCGGCCAGGATCCTACTTGGACAGGTGCCCGCCGCCACGGCTTTGGTAGTCGAATGTGCTCGGAATGAGCCAATGGGCAACCATCGTCTCCTCCGGTTGCTGGGTGAGCGGAGGTTCACCAAGGAGGCGTCGACGGTCGCGTCCGCCCGAGTCGAACGGGAGGACCGCATCGTACAAGAGTTTGTGCGGGCGTCCGGCCGAGCAGGAGTCGATCTTGACCAGAATGACCGCAGCCGCGATACAGTGATTTTGAGCGTCCTCGCTGCCAGGAGCCAGGCTGAACTTAGCTGGCAGCAGCGGAACCGGCTTCAGGAGCTCGCCGATTTCGTTGAGACACTCGATCTGAGCGACTTGTCCGCGAGCCGCCAACTTCTCGCGCTTGCCGATGCGACACTGCACCAGATTTGTGAGCTGGCTGCCAGACTGTATCGGTTCGACCTCGACGTCTTGGCCGCACAGGCGCAAATTATTCTCGATCGGACGGCGGGTACGAACGTGAGTGCCTACCGCCATCATGCTGCCTACGACTGCTTGTTCGACGGATCCGTCGAGCGCACAAGTCCTGACTGGACGGGCGTTCATGCCGAGGACGCGGTGCCTGTGATCATGAAGATGTTCACGCTCGCCGGCCCGCAGGCCAGTGTTGCCGCGAAAGCACTGTGGTACGCACCATCGCACGTCGCCCAGGTCGCCGTGCCGCTCTTGCGTGACTTCATTTCCCGGACAAGGTCAGGGTCTATTCACCATCGCTTGGCGGCCAGCGTCCTCTGCACGCTCGTCGACGGCCCGGAGCCCGCAGCCTGGGTGTCGAGCCTGGATCCCGGTCTACGCGCCGTGGCCGCAACGATGCTCCCGCCTGAAGCACCGACCTTCGACCACGACCTGCGCCAACTCATCGACGACGCCGATGCCCACGTCCAAGAAAGCGCGCTGCGACGATACGCAAAAGAGGCGCCGCCCGACCTGCACAGCGTCCTGCGCACCGTCGCCAACCGCCCCCGCCCAGGGTGGACATGCCACAGTTGTCGAACACTCAACCTCCCGTCCGGCCAGCCCACGTGCGCCAACGAAAGCTGTGGTCACCGGGGCCCAGACCCTCACCTTGTTGCGGCCGAACTCCTCGTGAAGCTCGCCCCAGCCGAATGTCGCTGACCAGGCTTTGCGTCCTGACCTTGACCTGTCAGAGCGATACTCGTCGACCGCGGCCTCAGCGGCTGCGGGGTTCGTGCAGGGCGCTTTGAAGAGACGAGGGGACAGTTGGGGTCGCGGGCACGATGTTTGAAGACCTGGTCACCATGCGGCGCGCCTGAGGCGATGTGGCCAAGGGCGACCGGCAGAGACCGCATCCGCCGCCTGGCCACAGCAAATCGAACACAAGACCGGCTAACCAGTAGGAGCGTCGTCCTCGTCTGTGCATTCGGCGGCGCCTGTGCGCAACGTGGTGACGATCCGTGGAACGGTGTAGACCAGGAGAACAATCAGTGCGACCGGGATCACAAAGCCGATGACTATGGCCAATGTGATCAAGGGCCACGAGGTCTTGTTGAAAAAGTCGTCGCCGATGTTTGTTACCGCACCCGCGAATAGCGGACCGACTATGCCATAAGTTAGAGTGCTGGAGATCGCAGTAGAAAGAGAGCGAGGCAGCGGTAGCTCTATGATCGAGCTGCCGTCCGACTTGAATCGTGAAGATCTGACCTTCGATAGAATCGCGGCCAGTGCGACTACTCCTATCGGAAGAACATAGGCGCCGACGATGATAAGGGTAGGTGCTGGCTCGTTGAGTGTCACGGAGATATAGTCGAGTGTTGTCATGGCCAAGAGCAGTGTTACGCCTGCTCCGACGCCGAGAACCATCCGCTGTGACAGTGTCTGGAGATCGACCGGTCGACCGGTTTCACTGCTCGCGGGCACCGAGTGAGCGCTGGCTTGCTCGGTCTGCGTATAGTTGGCAAGCAGCCAGGCTATGCCACTGATCAGCGCTATCCCGCCGACGGCCAGTAGTCCGCTCGCTGCCATAGTTTCCGCCCAGATGCGCTGGCGCAGTCGATCAAAGCTTCCGCCGGAGATGAGGCTGAAGAGGTAGCTGTCAAAGGCCAGAACCACGAACGCCGCAGAAAACAACCCTAGCGTCCGCGAGTTCGCGACCCCTGAACGGCCAAACAAGATGATCATCGCCGTAAACACGAAACCTGCGAGCACGCCAGCCAGCTGCGAGTTCGTTGGCGCCGAAGTCAGGACGCTCCACCCATTGCTCAAGCATCTGTCGGTGTCCATATTCCGTAGTCGGCAGGCAGATCGGACCGTTACGGCCGAAACGGCATCGGTTGAATTGTTACATGATCAAGGACCCGCGTATCGAACATTTTCTTTGCGGTCGGTGAGCGAGCTGAGTCTACTGACCCACTGACTGGAACCTGGTACCGAGTTCCTGGCCGTGGCAGCCTTTGTTGGCAGAGCCGTTGCATCATCTCTACCACGGGGCGCTGCTGCACGGCTGAGGTTCACCCCGGGTAGTGGACACCGAGTTTGCAGGACCAGTCGTCCTGTTGAAAGGATGTCCTCATGCCTCCTCGCAAGCGCCGTTCGTACACGGCCGAGTACAAGATCGAGGCTGCCCATCGTG
>NZ_JBHWEB010000002.1:0-14969 GCF_042734395.1 Amycolatopsis sp. NPDC059657
CGGATGCAACGCCGGCCACATTCCCCTGCCCGCACAACCACCACAAGATCAGCAACCACGAAAACGATCACCAGAAAACAACCGGTGGATCCAGGTTGAGCGTTGTGAAAGGGGCGTTCACGTCATCCAGGCCGGCTGAGCCAAGTTCGGGTCAGCCTTCGCCTCCCGGGTAGTGGGGCTCGGTGGCACCGGGCGGTGGGGGAAGCGGGGTCTCCTTGACCTGGCGCTCCTGGCGTTCCTTGGCCTCGCGGGTGATGCGCTCGGCTTCGGTCTCGGTGCGCTTGGCCGGCTTGGGCTTGGCCGTCGTGGTCTTGGTCGGCGACGGGGTCGGCTCGGGGGTGGGCGTCGGCTCGGGAGCCGAGGTCACCGGCGCGGCGGAACTCGACGGGGTGGGTGAGGGCTGCGGAGCGGGCGGGGGCTGCTCGGCGGAGCAGGCTGAGAGCGCCAAGGCGCAGGTCAGGATGGCAGTGGGCAGCAAGATACGCATGATGAAAGGTCTTTCCCCAGTTGATGTGTCAGACCTGTCATCGCTGGGTCGATCTTGTCCGTTACGGGGCTTCTGTGAGGTCTTAGGTGTACTCAGATGGACGGCACGCGTACCTGGACGGACGACACGCGTACCTGGGGAGTCGGGACGTCAGCGCTCGGCTTCGGCTTTGAGGCGGCCGAGGGTGGTCTCGATGTTGGCGTGGTTCTGCTCGTCGCGTCGCCAGACGCCGGTGGCGAGCGAGGTCAGGTAGCGCCACCAGGCCGGGCGATGGTCCCAGGTGCTTTCGGTGACCACGCAACCGTCGGCGACCGGCTCGATGTCGTACTGCCAGCGCGCGACCGGGAGGCCGAACGAGGTGACGTCGAAGGCGAAGCGCTCCACGGACGCGTCCGTGATCGTGCTGAGTGTGCTCCAGCGGCGGAAGCCCCGGCGGTTGCTGCCGCGAAAGCGGACGCCGACGGCGGGCTTCGACGCGCCGCCGAGCCAGCGGTGACCCGTGTACTCCTCGGCGAGCGAGGCGAGCGCCGCCGGGTCGCTGACCAGCTCGTAGACGCTTTCGGGGGCGGCCTTGATCTCGATCCGGCCGGTAGCACTCGGTTCTGGCATACCGACAGTATGCACTTTTCAAGTCTGCCTGAAATGGCTTTACGCCAACTATCACTCCTGCCACTGTCAATCTTGGCCAAGAGAAAACCAGGATCGGGGTTAAACGGTGAAACGATTTCTACTTTTGCTTTCCGCGGTGTGCATGCTGGCGCTGGGCGCCGGACAGGCGAACGCCGCCGAAAGTCACTGGACCGAGGTCAACATGATGGGCTGCGGTGGCGGCGGAGTGATTCCGTTCGGGTTCGCCCAGGAACTGAAGAGCTCGACCAGCGTGATCGGGTTCAACGGCGCGAACATCTATTACGACGTCACAAAGGTACAGGGTGACGCCATCGCGCTCGAGGTACTCTACTTCGACGGCGCGAACCGCGCACAGTGGTTCAAGTCCATCCCGCTGACGAACAACACCCCGCACATCGGCATCACGCGGCCGTGGGGCAACAACCTCGCCAACCCGAAGATCCGAGTGCAGACGATGGGCACCTTCACCGGCCAGGTGAACTTCAGCTGCGGCATCGTCTAGTCGAGACGTGAATGGGGCGCGGGGTTCTCTCGCGCCCCATTCAGTTGTTGCGTCTGAGCATCCGGCTGACACCGGCCGCGATCGTGGTCGCCAATATCCAGCCCATCGCCGTGATGCCCGCGGCGACCCATTTGTCGGCGCCGTGCATGTACCAGCGGGACTTGTTGCCGAAATCGACGATCGGCACGATCAGGTCGGCGGTGTACCAGACCGGGTTCCATTCGAGGCCCGTGTCATCACGGTTGATCGCACATCGCGGGCCGGAGACCGAATAGGTGTCCTTCGGCGCCTGGACGCAATTGTCCGTGCCGAGGCCGAACCACAGGCTGCCGATCGCGAGGATCGTCAGCAGCCAGCCGAGCGCGCGCACCGGGCGATAGCCATAGCCGACCATCGAGCGCTGCAGCCAGCTCCACAGCTTCACGCCAGGGCCGAAGATCTTGAAACCACTGGCCAGCGCCTCATAACGGAACTGCTGCTTCTTAAGCGAGACCGTCGAGGCGTGCTCTTCGTTTCCGCTCGCACGCAGTGTCGCGGACAGCTGGTCGTACGGGCCGGGGCGATAGCCGTCGAGTGCGTGGCGCAGCAGGTGGATGCGGCGGTCCAGCGCGGCGTCGTCGTCGACCTTCGGGGAGACCTTGAGCGCGTCGTAGCGGAAGTCGTCGAGCTCGATGCCACCGGTCGAGGCCCAGAAGTTCTCGTTGTCGCCCAAGGTGCCGCAATGCGCGCGGCGCAGCAGGAACCGGCCGGCGGGCGGGGTCGCCGGGGTGAGCACGAACTCGTCGGCGCGCACGTCGGAGGCGTCGACCGCGATGCCGTCGCGGCTGAGTGAGCCGATCTCGGCGCCGCGCAGGTCGACGCGCCTGGCGACCGCGCAGCCGTCCATGTTCACGCCACCCTCAGCGATGAACGGCCGGTCCTTGTTCTCGGTGAGCACCAAGTCACGGCCGACGCGCGCGGTGCGGACGTCGACCGAGTAACTCGTCGTCGGGCGGACACCAGGCTGCGTGACGCTGGTGCCGTAGAGGTTGATCGAGCCGCCGACCTCGGTGCCCTGCAGGCGCAGTGTGCCCTGGATGGTCGCGTCGGTCAGGTTGAAGTTGCCGGCGACCTTGGTGCGGCGCGCGGCGAACGCGTCACGCTCCGGGTGCAGGAACATCGAGTTCCAGGCCAGCACACTGCCGCCGACCGTGACATCGGAGAGCCGGACCTGGCCGACGGGCACCCGCAGGCTGGTCGCCTCGATGTCGCCGTTGATCTGGCTGCCGTCGAGGTGGATCGCGCGGTCGTAGTACGGCACGCGCTTGCCGCGCGCGACCTTGACCTCGGCGTTCGCCAGCCGCAGCGAGCCGCCGATGTGCGCGTTGACCATCCGGAGTGTGCCGAGCGCCTGCAGGCCGTCGCTGAGTTCGAGGTTGCCGTCGACACGCAGGCGGTCCGCGACGAGCGCAGGCCGGGGATCGAGGTACGGGTCGTTCGACTTCCACTGGTCGACCACGATCGGACCGTACTGGTTGACGCCGAGCTTGGCCTCGCGCAACACGATGTCACTGCCGACCCGCGCGCTCGGCAGGTACAGGATCCCGTTGCAGGAGAAGCGTTTGCGCTGCGCCGCGGGCCCGTAGTTGTCGACCTCGCAGAGCAGGCTCCCGCCGATCTGCACCCCGTTGGCGTTGAGCGCGAAGCCGTCGGGGTTGTTCAGCGAGGCGCCGGAGAAGTTGACGTTACCGCCGGTCTTCATGCCGGGTACGCGGACTTCGCCGTTCGCGACCATCCGATACGCGAGCAGCGCGCCGTTGATGGTGAGCCGGTCGGCCTGGATCGCCTTGCCGTGCTGATGGGAGATCTCGGTGCGGGTGAGCACCATCGAGCCCTCGATGACGGCGTCGGTGAAGTTGACCGCCGCGTTGGGCATGCCGCGCTCGCGGTCGTCGCCGCGCTGGACCGTGGTCTCCTCGATCTCACGGTCGTCGCGGTCGACCTCGACGCGGCTGCGGATCAGGCGCACGTCGTTGCGGCTGCGCAGGTTGCGCGCCTTGAGGCCGGGCAGCCAGCACTTGCGGAAGACCAGCCCGAGCAGCGTCGCCTCGCGGACGTCCGGCGGATGCTCGAAGCGGCAGCGTTCGAAGCGGAAGAGGTACTCGAGATCGGCGGCACGCAGGTCCAGGATGCCGGTGATGTAGGCGTCCTCGACCTGGACGATCGGGGCGTTGGTGGTCTGCTTGCGCCACCGGAGGATGCCGCCGTTGCCCGGCTCGACGAACGGCTTGAGCAGATCGGTCGCCCGCACCTCGTAGCGGCGGTCGGGTACGCCTGCGAAGGGGTCGAGCGGCGGCAACCCGTTGTCCGTCAGCACGTCGCCAGGCTATCCGGGAAAAGCGGGAGGGGTCCCGCTTTTCCCGAAGCCCGCGTCAGTTTTCGTTCGGGTTGAGCACACGGGCCAGGAAGGCCTTGGTGCGCTCGTGCTGCGGATTGCCGATGACCTGGGCCGCGGGCCCGGTTTCGACGGCGACCCCGCCGTCCATGAAGACCACCGTGTCGGCGACCTCCTTGGCGAACTGCATCTCGTGCGTGACCACGACCATGGTCATGCCGTCCTTGGCCAGCTGGCGCATGACCGCCAGCACGTCGCCGACGAGCTCCGGGTCCAATGCGGACGTCGGCTCGTCGAAGAGCATCAGCTTCGGCTCCATGGCCAGTGCCCGCGCGATGGCGACGCGCTGCTGCTGACCACCGGAAAGCTGGGCCGGGTAGTTCTTCGCCTTGTCGGCGAGGCCGACCCGGTCGAGCAGTTCCATCGCGCGCTGGCGTGCCCTGACCTTCGGCTCCTTGCGCACCTGGATGGGCGCCTCGGTGACGTTCTCCAGCGCCGTCATGTGCGGGAAGAGGTTGAAGCGCTGGAACACCATGCCGATGTCCTTGCGCTGCTCTGCGACCTCGTTCTCGCGCAGCTCGTGGAGCTTGTCGCCGCGCTGCTTGTAGCCGACGAGCACGCCGTCGACGTACAGGCGGCCGGCGTCGATCTTCTCCAAGTGGTTGATACAGCGGAGAAGCGTCGACTTGCCTGAGCCGGACGGCCCGACCAGGCAGAGCACCTCGCGCGCCTGGACCTCGAGGTCGATGCCTTTGAGGACTTCGAGCCTGCCGAAGCTCTTGCAGATCTTTTGTGCCGAAACGACCGGGGTCACGCGGCACCACCCTTGCCCGCGGAACCGAGCCGGAACCCGAGCATCCGCGTGGCCCATCGCTGTTTGTTGTCGACCATCCGCGAGGTCCCCTTCGCGTAGTGCCGCTCGATGAACACCTGGATCACCGTCAAGATCGAGGTCAGGAACAGGTACCAGATCGCGGCCGTGATCAGCAGTGGCACGGTCTGGAAGTTCTGCGCGTAGATGGTCTGTGCCGCCACCATCAGCTCGAAGTACCCGATGACCACGACCAGCGACGTGGTCTTGAGCATCGCGATGGTCTCGTTGCCGGTCGGCGGGATGATCACGCGCATGGCCTGCGGCAGGATGATCCGCCGCAAGGTCGTGGTGCGCTTCATCCCGAGCGCGCTCGCCGCTTCCAGCTGGCCGCCGTCGACCGACTGGATGCCGCCGCGGACGATCTCGGCCATGTACGCGGCCTCGTTCAGCCCGAGTCCGAGCAGCGACGCGGAGAACTGCGTCATCAGCTGGTTGGTGTCCCAGCTGACGAACTCGGGTCCGAACGGGATCCCCAGCCCGAGCCGCGGGTACGCGAACGCGAGGTAGTTCCACACCAGCAGCTGGGTGATCAGCGGCGTGCCGCGGAACAGCCAGATGTAGACCGCGGCCGCGCCGGAGGTCAGCGGGTTCGGCGACAGTCGCATCACAGCCAGCAGGACACCGCCGACGATGCCGATGATCATCGAGATCACCGTCAGCAGCAGGGTGTTCTGCAGACCGCGCAGAATCCGGTCGTTGAACAGGTACTCGCCGACGATCGGCCAGTTCAGGTTCGAGTTGGTGACCACGCTCCTGATGACGATGAACGCCACGAACGCGATGATCACCCCGGAGACCCACCGGCCGTAGTGCCGGACCGGGATGGCCTTGATGGGCTCGGCATCTGAAGGCGGCGGGTCGGAAACCCCCGCCGCCCCTGACGTGCTTACCACTGGAAATTCGTCCTTACGTCAGGCTCAGGAGGCCGGGTTGATCTCCGACTTGGTGATGGCGCCAGCCTGGGACAGGCCCCACTTGTCGAGGATCTTCTTGTAGGTGCCGTCGTCGATCAGCGCCTGGATCGCACCCTGGACCGCCTTGGCGTAGTCGCCGTTGGCCTTCTTGAGCACAACGCCGTACGGCGCGGTGTCATAAGGCGCGCCCAGTGCTTCGAGCTGACCGTTGGTCTGCTTGGCCGCGTAGTCGATGACCGGGGAGTCGGCCAGTTCACCCTGAACCTTCTTCGAGGTCAGCGCCAGGTTCACGTCGGTCTGGGCCTGCAGCTGGCTGGACTCGATCGCGGGCTTGCCTGCCTCGGTGCACTTCTTCGAGCGCGCTTCGATGTCGTCGACCTGGACGGTGCCCTTCTGCACGGCGATCTTCTTGCCGCAGAGGTCGTCGAGGTTGAGCTTGTCCGGGTTGCCCTTCAGCACGGCCAGCGAGGTGCCCGCCTTGTAGTACGAGACCATGTCGACCGTCTCGAGCCGCTTCGGGTTGATGCTGAACGAGGACAGCGCCAGTTCGTACTTGCCGGCGCCGATACCCGGGATGATGCCGTCGAAGGCCGAGTTCTCGAACGTGATGTCGAGGCCGAGCTTCTTCGCGATGGCGGTGCCGAAGTCGACGTCGAACCCGGTGACCACGCCCTTGTCGTCGACGAACTCGTTGGGCGGGTAGCTCTGGTCCTGGCCGACCAGGATCTTGCCGTCCTTCTTGATGTCGTCCGGGACCAGCGCGGCGAGCTTGTCGTCCTTGGTCACGGTGCCGGCGTCAGCCGCGGCACTGCTGCCAGCGGGTGCGCTGCTCTTGGGCGCATCGCCCGCTCCGGATCCGCCTGCGCCACACGCCACGCTCAAACCGACAAGTGCAAACGCCGGAAGCAGGGCGAACGCTTTCAGATGGGTTGGACGCGCCACAGTGTCACTCCTAGTAGTTCTCACCAGCCGAGAGCACGCATACTGCCACTCATCGGACGGACAGCACAGCACCTCGACGTTACGGGCCAGTTTCAGCCGGGACCTTTGGCAACTCAGGGTGTCGCGTCGACCCGGCCGGGTGAGGTAGAGATAACCATGAACAACACGACGCCTCGGCTGCCGCCAGGGGGACGCCGGGCCCGACCGGCGCGATCGCGGCGCAACGGTCATCCCGGCGCCCAGTTCGACGGCTACTTAGCGCCGGATCGGCCACATGCCGGCGCGTTCGACGAGATGTTCGCGCCGGACGGCACCGTGCGGACCCCGTACCGCTCGCTTTACGAGTCGATCTCCGGCCTCGACGCGAGCGATCTGTCCGCCCGCTCGACGGCGATCGACCGCGCGATGGTCGATCAGGGGATCACGTTCTCACTGAGCGGGCAGGAACGGCCGTTCCCGCTCGACCTGGTGCCACGGGTGATCACGACGGCCGAGTGGACGAAGATCGAACGGGGTGTCACTCAGCGGGTACGCGCGCTCGAGGCGTTCCTCGCCGACATCCACGGCGACCGGCAGATCCTGCGTGACGGCGTGCTGCCGCGGCGGCTGATCACGTCCTGTGAGCACTTCCACCGCGAGGCGTTCGGCATCAACCCGCCCAACGGCGTGCGCATCCACGTGTCCGGCGTCGACCTGGTGCGCGACGAGGAGGGCACGTTCCGGGTGCTGGAGGACAATCTCCGCAACCCGTCGGGCGTGTCGTACGTGATGGAGAACCGCCGCACGATGGCGCGGGTGTTCCCCGATCTGTTCGTGCAGCACCGGGTGCGCCCGGTCGGCGACTACGCGTCACACCTGCTGCGCGCGCTGCGTGCGGCGGCCGCGCCGAACGTCGCCGACCCGATGGTCGTCGTGCTGACGCCGGGTGTGGCCAACTCGGCCTACTTCGAGCACTCGCTGCTGGCGCGGCTGATGGGCGTCGAACTGGTCGAAGGCCGCGACATGTTCTGCCGTGACAACGTCGTCTACCTGCGGACCACCGAGGGCGAGCGGCCGGTCGACGTCATCTACCGGCGCATCGACGACGAGTTCCTCGACCCGGTCCATTTCCGGCCGGACTCGGTGCTCGGCGTCGCTGGCATCCTCAACGCGGCGCGGGCAGGCAACGTTGTCATCGCCAACGCGGTCGGCAACGGGGTCGGCGACGACAAGCTCGTCTACACCTATGTGCCCGAGATGGTGAAGTACTACCTCAACGAGAAGCCGCTGCTGCCCAATGTGGACACCTACCGGTGCTGGCTGCCCGATGAGTTCGACTACGTGATGGAGCATCTCGAAGAGCTGGTGATCAAGCCGGTCGAAGGCTCCGGCGGGTACGGGATCGTGTTCGGGCCTGACGCGTCGCCGAGCGAGCTGGCCACGATCCGGCGCAAGGTCAAGGCGTACCGGCGTGGCTGGATCGCGCAGCCGGTGGTGCAGCTGTCGACTGTGCCGTCCAAAGTGGACGACCGGCTGGCGCCGCGGCACGTCGACCTGCGCCCGTTCGCGGTCAACGACGGCAAGGAGATCTTCGTGCTGCCCGGCGGCCTGACCAGGGTCGCGCTGCCGGAGGGCAGCCTGGTCGTCAACTCGTCGCAGGGCGGTGGCTCGAAGGACACCTGGGTGCTCGCGGCGCGGACGTCGACAGCGGAACGTGAACTGGAACAGCCCGCGCTCGGCGCTTCGGCCGTCGACGGGCTGGCGGCCGAGCAAGGCCCCGAGTTGACCAGTTCCCAACAACAGCAGCAGCAACAGCAGTAAGGAGGCGGGTTTGTGCTAGCACGTAACGCGGAATCGCTGTACTGGATCGGACGGTATGTCGAACGAGCCGACGACACCTCCCGCATCCTCAACGTCTCGGTGCACCAGCTGCTCGAAGACGCGAGTGTCGACCCCGACCACGCCAGCCGCCAGCTACTCGCGGTACTCGGAATCCAGACCGACGGAACCGACTCGCTCGATGTGTGGAAGCTGACCGAACTCGTCGCGTACGCCAAGGACAACCCGGCGTCGATCGTGGGCTCGATCAACTCCGCGCGCGAGAACACGCGTGGCGCGCGCGAGGTGGTCTCGACCGAGCTGTGGGAATGCCTCAACGCCACCTGGAACGCGGTGCCCGACCGGCAGCGCTACGCCAGGCGTGCCGGTCCGCACTCGTTCCTGTCCTTTGTGGAGGAACGCGCCGCGATGTTCGCCGGGCTCGCCGACTCCACCATGAGCCGTGACGACGGCTGGCGGTTCATGGTCCTCGGCCGGTCCGTCGAACGCGCGGACATGGTCGTGCGGCTGCTGCTTTCGCGAGTGCAGGACCGCGCGTCCTCGCCAGGCTGGGTCACCGTGCTCCGGTCGGCAGGCGCGCAGGACACCTACCTGCGCACGTACCGGGGCGCGCTCGACGCGGGCCGGGTCGTGCAGTTCCTGTTGCGGGACACGCTTTTCCCGCGCTCGGTGTTCCACGCGCTGCGGCAGGCGGAGGAGTGCCTCGACGAGCTCGACTCCGGCACGCAGAGCCGCACGCACGAGAAGTCCGAGGCGCTGCGGCTGCTCGGCAGGGCACGCAGCGAGCTCGAGTTCCTCAAGCCGTCCGACCTGCTTGAGGACCTGCCGAAACGGCTCGCCTCACTGCAGACCACGATAAAAGACGTCGGCGAGGCCGTTTCGGTGCAGTACTTCCACTCCGCACCGTGGGTGGCCTGGAGCGGCGCGGAGGTTTCACTGTGAGCTGGCAGGTACGGGTGGTCCACAAAACGGGCTACCACTACGAGACCCCCGCGATGCAGTCGTACAACGAGGCGCGGCTCACCCCGCGCTCCGACCGGCGGCAGAACACGGTCGCCACCAGGATCGAGACGACGCCCGCGACCCGTGCGTACCGGTACACGGACTACTGGGGAACGGTCGTCACCTCCTTCGACCTGCACGCACCGCACACGCAGTTCACCGTGCTCGGCACCTCGGTCGTCGAGACGGCGGACGAGGCCGAGCCGATCCGCACGGCGACCTGGAAGGACCTGCGGTCGGAGAACGTCATCGACCACCGGACCGAGTACCTCACGCCGACCGACTACACGCCCCAGGACCGCGAACTCGCTTCTGTGGCAAGGGATCTGCGCAAGGGCAACGATCCGGCGGACGCCGTGCTCGCGGTGTCCAACTGGGTGCACTCCCAGCTGAAGTACCAGCCGGGCACAACGGGCGTGCACAGCACGGCGACCGACGCCTGGAAAGCGAAAGAGGGCGTCTGCCAGGACTACGCGCACGTCACGCTCGTGATGCTCCGGGCGATCGGGGTGCCCGCGAGGTACGTGTCCGGGTACCTGCACACGAAACCGGAGGCGAAGCTCGGCGAGACCGTGCAGGGCGAGAGCCATGCCTGGGTCGACGTGTGGACCGGCGGCTGGTGGGCGCACGACCCGACGAACGCGATCCCGGTGGGGCCGCGGCACGTCTGGGTCGCCTATGGGCGTGACTACGCGGATGTCGCGCCGCTGAAGGGAATTTTCACGGGCGGCGGCACGTCCAGCCTGGACGTTTCGGTGAGCCTGACGCGCTTGGCCTAGAACGGCTCGTGAGTGGTATGGCCGGTTAGAACCGGCCATACCACTCACGAGTCCTTGGCCTGGGTACGCTCCTCAGTGGAGGTTCGTACCGTGAAGACGCGCCGTGAGGCGTGGTGTTGCGACTTCCGCACTGCCTGGGTGCCGGGTGGCCGCCCGGCACCCAGGCGCTCAACGCAGGATCTTCAGCTCGATCGTGCAAGCCGCGATGTCACGCTCACTGAAGCGTTCCTTGACCCACTGCTTCTTCGAGTACAGCTCGGTTTGGTCGCTGTAGTGAGGAGACGTCGGGTCCGCCGACTGCGAGTACGCCAGCACGGTGGTCGCGTCCGGGCGGCCGGGACCGGTGAACGCCACCACGTGCAGGTAGGTCGCGCCATGCACCATCTCGGTGTAGCCGCGCTTCGGGTCCCAGGCGCCGCCGATCGAGTTGAAGACGCCGAGCCTGGCCGTGCCGCCGCTGATCGGGATGCGCTTGCCATTGCGGGTGACGTACTGGGTGTCGCCCCATTTCGCGTCCAGCGGGATGCCGCCCGCGGTCAGCTCGGCGGCCGCGTCGGCCAGTGCCTGCCTGACCTTGGGGTTCGCCGTGTCGAGTGTGTTCGGGGTGTTGATCGGGTCCTTGGGGTCGAATGGGACCTTCCAGATGTCGGCGCTGTCGGTCGCCCGGTCCCAGAATCGATCGAACAGCAGCACGCCACGGCTGTCGACGTCGTTGCGCTTGTCCCAGACGGCGAGTGCGTCGCAGGCTTTGCCGAGTGCGAGTTCACGGCACATCCGGACCGTGTCGTCGACGACCTGCTCGCCGATGTAGTCGCGGTTGGAGAACATGAGGTCGCGTATCGACTGGGCGGTGAACTTCGACTTGGCCAGCTGGTCGGCGATCTCGGTGAAGCCGTCGCGGGTGCGGGCCTTGCGCTCGGTCTCGACCGGGCCGACGATGCGGGCGAAGCCGGTGAGCGGCTGCGCCGGGTTCATGATCCAGTAGCTGTCGTTGGAGTTCTCGAAGTAGTCGTCACGCTTGAGCACCGGCAGGTTCGACGGGCCGAAAACGCCAGGCCGCAAGGCATCCCGATCGGTGCCCCACGCGCATTCCGAGCGGGAACCGTCGAGCACGGCGAGACCGTCACGCTGGAAGGTCGGCGAAGTGTTGCACCGCGCGGCTTTGGCGTCCGTGACGTTCGGGACCGAGTGGGTCTGCGTGTAGCCGAGCCCGCCGTGGTCGTCGGTGGCGAGGATGTTCATCCACGGCAAGCCCTGGGTCTCGCGGGTAGCGGCGATCATCGTGTCCGCCGTCTTCGCCTTGGCCAACGCGGCCAAGGTGTTGGTAAGCCTCAGGTTCTGCGCGTTGGCGTCGGCGAACGCGTACGCGACGCCGTTCTTCCACGACGTGACCGGGCCGTACCGCGACGACCACTGCGGCTTCGTGACCGGCTTGAGCGAGCCGTCCGCCTGACGCACCGAGACGGTCACGTCGTCGCGGCGCATCTGCTCGATCTTGCCGTCGACCAGGTACGAGGTCGGAGACGCGAGCTTGAGCTGGAACAGGGTGAACGTCCTGGTCGCGTCGGTCGCGGTGCCGCTCCACGCGGCGGTTTCATTATGGCCCATCCACAGGAATGGCTGGCCTGCCGTGCCCGCGCCGCTGACGTTGAACTTCCCTGGGATGGTCAGGTGTGCCTGCCACATCCGCAGTGACGTGGCCTGCCAGGGCAGATGCGGGTTGGCGAGCGAGACGCCGCGGCCGTTCGCGGTCGCCGCGCTCCCCAGTGCGATCGCGTTGCTGCCGATGGTGAACTCGGGGTCGACCGCCTTCGCCGCGGCGGCCGAACCCGGCTGTGCGCTGGTGATCGCGTCGACCTCGCCGCCTTGCCCGAACGCGACCGAGATCGCGTACTGGTGACGGTAGATGTCGATCTCGGTGAGCGGCCGCAGCCAGCCCGCGGTCTTGCAGGCCGGGTCGGTGATCCGGCCTTCGCCGAGCAGCTTGTTGACACCATTGGCATAACCGCGAACAGCGTCGCGGACATCGCGATCCACTTGGGACAGCAGGCTTTCGACGACCTTGCTGTCGTTGAGGTGCTGGAAGTAGAGGTCACTTGCGAGGTTGGTCGACGCCCTCGTCAGGCCGCCGATGGGCGCCGCGTCCGCGCCGTACCAGGCAGAACGCTGAGCACTCGTGCTCAACGCCGTCTCCTCGATGGCGCAGATGTTGTCGCGGGCCGCCGCGTAACCCTGGCCGTAGCCAAGGCTTTCGTAATCCTTCGCGACGATGTGCGGAATTCCGTATTCGGTGTAGCGAATGACCGTCGGCGCCGGGCTCGCGGTCGCCGGAACGGCACCCAAGAGTCCTAATGCGACAGTCAAGGCGAGACTTTTTCGGAGCAGCACAGTGCTCCCCCTTCTATGTGAGGTTCGTACCGTGAAGACGTGCTGCGGTTTCCCGCCAGGTGGCCGCCCGGCGAGAACCGTGGTGCTATTCCTCCCTGTCCGGCTTGGGAAAAGCGACCCAGCGGACGACGATGTCCCGCGCTTCCGGCGGGATCTCGTCATCGGGTCGCCAGAACTTCTTGAGCAGTTCGAGGTATTCCTCCCAGAACCGCACGAGTTCGTCGGGTGTCAGGCGGACCCCGCCCCGCGAAAAGAGAAAATGATCGGCCCATTCGCCCATGGACTCACGCTGGGCGTGGAAAGCGGCCATCTCGTCGAGGTCTTCGACGAACGCGCGCTGATACGTCTCCTCGAAAAGAGCACGCATCTCCGCGCTCTGCTTGCTGCGCGGCGCCCAGCGAAGATCCCGCGGTTTGCTGCGCCACCAGCGTTGCTTGCCCTTGGCGAGCTCTGGCACGTCTTCGATGAAGCCGAAGCGTTCCAGCTCGCGGAGGTGATAACTGGTCGCGCCGGTGTTCTCGCCGAGTGCTTTGGCGAGCGTGGTGGCGGTGGCCGGACCGGCCGCGAGCTCATCGAGGATGCGACGGCGCAACGGGTGCGTCATCGCCTTGAGCACACCGGGGTCGGTGATCTCTTCTGGTCGCGGAGGTCCGGTCACCAAGCCAAGCTAGCGCGTGCAGAGAAAACTGTGCAAAGGTTTCTCTGCAAGTTCAGGGTTATCCCTGAGCGTGCGCGTCGAGCAGGTACGCCACGGCTTCGGTGACCTGCTTGGCGAATTCGATGTTCAGCCACTCGTCGGGGACGTGGATGTTCGAGTCGGGCCCGCACGCACCGGTGACCAGGAACTGGGCGTCCGGGTAGAGGTCGCCCAGCAGGCCCATGAACGGGATCGAGCCGCCCATGCCCGCACTGCCGTGCGGCTGTCCGAAGACCTGGTCGCTCACCTGCTCCAGCGCCTTGGTCAGCCACGGTGCCTCGGCGGGCGCGTTCCAGCCGTTCTCGGCCTGGACGTCTTCGAGCGTGACCTGCGCGCCGTACGGCACGTCCTCGGTGAGGACCTTCTTGAGCACCTCCATGCCGGCCGCGGCGTCGGCCGTCGGCGGGAGGCGGAAGCTCAGGGTCAACGTCGTCGCGTCGCGCAGGACGTTGCCCGCGTCGGCTGGCTCCGGCATGCCGGAGGCGCCGATGATCGACAGCGTCGGCCGCCAGGTGTTGTTGAGGATCAGCTCCAGGTCGTCGTCGACGACCGGGCTCATGCCCTTGACCAGAGGGAAGATCGTCTTGATCCGGCCGGGCGCGATCGCGGCGAGGTTCTCGGCCTCGGCGAGCCGGTTCGCCGGGACCTCGACGCTCAGCTCGGCGAGCTTGATCTCGCCGGTCGCGGAGTCCTCGATGCGGTCGAGCAACTGGCGCAGGATCCGGAACGAGCTCGGCACGACACCGCTCGCCATGCCGGAGTGCTGCGCGGAATCGAGCACGCGCACGGTGACCGAAACGTGGAGCATGCCGCGCAGCGCGGTGGTCAGCCACAGCCGGTCGTAGTCGGTGCCGCCAGCGTCGAGGCAGACCACAAGCGACACCCGGCCGAGCCGCTCGCTCAGGTGCTCCATGTACGCGGGCAGGTCAGGGCTGCCGGACTCTTCGGCGGTCTCGAGCAGGATCACCGAACGCGCGTGCGAGCCGCCGCCGGCGTGCACGGCCTCCAAGGCCGTTGTCGCCGCGTAACCCGAGTAGCCGTCGTCGACCGCGCCGCGGCCGTAGAGCCTGCCGTCGCGGATCACCGGCTTCCACGGGTCCAGGCCCTCGGACCAGCCGCCGACCGGTGGCTGCTTGTCGAGGTGTCCATAAAGGAGCACGGTGCCCTTGTCCTCGGCGCCGGCGGTGGCGGGGACGTCGACGATCAGCACCGGCGTGCGGCCGTCGAGCTGGACGACCTCCAGCTGCGCGCCCGGCAGGTTCCGCGAGGCGATCCAGCCGCGGACGTGCTCGATGGCTGCCATCAACTTGCCGCTGGACGGCCACGCCGCGTCGAACGCCGGTGACAGCGCGGGGATCTCCACCAGCCCTGACAGGCTCGGCAGCACCTCGTCGGTCCAGTTGGTCACCACGGTCTCGCGCACGGTTTTCTGCTCCACGCCCGCCATACTGCCACGGTGACGGAGGTCACGAACCCTTCAGGAGTCGTGGGGGTTTGGCGCGGGGGGGACGGGCCGGGCCCCCCGACCGCGCCGGGGGGGGGGGGAATCAACGGGCGGCGCC
>NZ_JBHWEB010000002.1:14979-24885 GCF_042734395.1 Amycolatopsis sp. NPDC059657
CGCGCCCGTTTTTCGCCTCCCCGCCCCCCAGAGGCCCAGGGTGACGGAGGCCACGAACCCTTCTGGTTTGGTGTGTGGCCCCCCCGCTCAGACCCGCCGGCAACCCCCACGACCGCAGGTGAGGTGACGAACCATCGGCAGCCCCATGGTCGGGTGTCCGAGCATTTTCGCTGCTCAGCCCCGGTTTCTCAGCAACAAATCAGCATCCCTGGCTCACCAAAAGCATGGTCGGCATGCCAGGATGTCGGCGTGAACCGTCAACGCCGACGGTGGCTCTAGCGCTTCAGGACCGAATGCGCAGGTCGCCGACGGTGAAGTCGTAGTGGCCGCCACAAGCGGCCGCGCGGCAACCGACATCAAGGAGACAAGCGCATGTCGTCCCCCGAACAGTGGACGCACCCGGAGCCTGGGGCCGGGCCGGCCGCCGAAGCCGCCCAACCATCCCCGGAGCAGGTGATAGCCGGTTTGCGAGCAACCAGCGAAGGTGGGGAAGAGCTCACGCAGCTGCTGACCCCCGAAGGCGAACGCGTCCACTCGTCGCAGTTCGACCCGTACGTGGCGGACATCGACTACGAAGCGCTGCGCGGTCTCTACCGCGACATGGTGCTCGTCCGCCGCGCCGACCGTGAAGCCAACGCGATGCAGCGCCAGGGCCAGCTGGGCATCTGGGTGCCGCTGCTCGGCCAGGAGGCCGCGCAGATCGGCTCCGGGCGCGCGATGCGCAAGGGCGACATGGCGTTCCCCAGCTACCGCGAGCACGGCGTCGCGTACACGCGGGGTGTCGACCTCAAAGAGGTGCTCGGCATCTTCCGCTGCACCGATCACAGCAGCTGGGACTACAAGGAGCACGGCTTCCACCCGTACTGCATCGTGATCGGCAACCAGGTGCTCAACGCCACCGGGTACGCGATGGGCCAGAAGTTCGACGGCAAGGTCGGCGACGACGACGGCGAAGCGACGGTCACCTACTTCGGCGACGGCGCCACCAGCCAGGGCGACGTCCACGAAGGATTCGTCTGGGCCGCGGTCTACGACGCGCCGCTCGTGTTCTTCTGCCAGAACAACCAGTGGGCCATCTCCGAGCCGACCGAGCGCCAGTCGCGCCTGCCGCTGTACCAGCGCGCCCGCGGCTACGGCTTCCCCGGCATCCGGGTCGACGGCAACGACGTGCTCGCCTGCCTCGCGGTCACCCGCTGGGCGCTCGAGGAATGCCGTCACGGCAACGGCCCGGTGCTGATCGAGGCGTTCACGTACCGGATGGACGCGCACACCACCACCGACGACCCCACCCGCTACCGGCTCTCCGACGAGCTGGAGGAGTGGAAGCTCAAGGACCCGATCGAGCGCGTTCGTGCCTACCTGGCCCGCAACGGCGGCGCCGATCACGACTTCTTCGAGCAGGTGCAGGCCGACGCGGACGCGTTCGCCGAGGACCTGCGCGAGTACTGCTTCAACATGCCGGAGCCGCCCCCGGAGCGGATCTTCTCCAACGTCTACGCCGAGAACTCACCGGTGCTGGACGCGCAGCGTGAAGAATTCCTCTCCTACCTCGACGGCTTCGCAGCGGCGGGTGAGCACTGATGGCTAACGAAGACATTCAGAAACTGACCATCGGGAAGGCGATCAACCTCGGTCTGCGCCGCTCGATGGAGGCCAACAACCGGGTCATCGTCATGGGCGAGGACGTCGGCAAGCTCGGCGGCGTCTTCCGCATCACCGACGGCCTGCAGAAGGACTTCGGCGAGCAGCGCGTGCTGGACACGCCGCTGGCCGAGTCCGGCATCATCGGCACCGCGGTCGGCCTGGCCGTGCGCGGGTTCCGCCCGGTGTGCGAGATCCAGTTCGAGGGCTTCATCTTCCCCGGCTTCGACCAGATCGTCAGCCAGGTCGCGAAGCTGCACTACCGGACACAGGGCAAGATCAAGATGCCGATCGTGATCCGGGTGCCGTTCGGCGGCGGCATCGGCGCGGTCGAGCACCACTCCGAGTCCCCCGAGTCGCTGTTCGCGCACGTCGCGGGCCTCAAGGTGGTCGCGGTCTCCAACGCGGTCGACGCGTACTGGGGCATCCAGCAGGCCATCGACTCCGACGACCCGATCCTGTTCTTCGAGCCGAAGCGGCTGTACCACTCCGGCGCGATGCGCACCGAGGTCGACACCACCGCCACGCCGGACCCGCTGTTCAAGTCGCGTGTCGTGCGCTCCGGTGACGCGGTCACCGTCGTTGCGTACGGCCCGTCGGTGAAGGTCGCGCTCGACGCGGCGACCGCCGCCGAGGAGGAGGGCAAGTCACTCGAGGTCATCGACCTGCGCACGCTCTCGCCGCTGGACCTCGGTCCGGTGTTCGAGTCGGTACGCAAGACCGGCCGTCTCATCGCACTGAGCGAGGCGCCTTCGGAATCCTCGCTGACCTCGGAGATCGCCGCGCGCGTGCAGCAGGAGTGCTTCTACTCGCTGGAAGCGCCCGTGCTGCGGGTGACCGGATTCGACACGCCGTACCCGCCCGCGAAGCTCGAGGAGCACTACCTCCCCGACCTCGACCGGGTGCTGCACGCCGTCGACCGTTCGCTGGGCTGGTGACGTAATGCCTACGTACAAACAGTTCCCGCTGTCGGACACGGCCGAGGGCCTGACCGAGGCCGACATCCTCAACTGGCACGTCAAGCCGGGCGACGAGGTCAAGGTCAACCAGATCGTCGTCGAGATCGAGACCGCGAAGGCGGCCGTCGAGCTGCCGATCCCGTGGGCTGGCGTGATCACCGAGCTGCACGTCGAGCCGGGTCAGACGGTCGAGGTCGGCACGCCGATCCTGACCATGGACGTCGACCCCGGCGGCGCCGCGGCCCCGGCCGCCGCGCCCGCCCCGGCCGCCGCCGCTGTCGAGGAGGCGCCCGCCGAAGAGGAGATGAAGCCGCTGGTCGGCTACGGCTCCAAGGCGGTCGTCACCAAGCGCCGCGCTCGAAAAAATCCCAATGTGGCATCCGTCAGCTCTGAGCTGACGAACGCCACATTGGCGGAGCCAAAGCTGACGAATGCCACATTGGGGAAAAAATCAGCGGCTCCGGTGGCGGTCGCGCAGGTCAAGGGTGGGTACGTGCCGCTGGCGAAGCCGCCGGTGCGCAAGCTCGCCAAGGACCTCGGCGTCGACCTCCACGCGCTGACCGGCACGGCCGCCGGTGGCGTGATCACCCGCGAGGACGTGCACCTGGCCGCCAACGGCTCCGCCGGCACCCTGCCGGTCGAGCAGTCCATTGTGGACTCGTCCAGCCGTGAACGCCGGGTTCCCATCAAGGGTGTCCGCAAGGCGACCGCGGCCGCGATGGTGCAGAGCGCGTTCACCGCACCGCACGTCACGGAGTTCCTGACCATCGACGTCACGCCGATGATGGAGTTCCGCGAGAAGCTGAAGAAGTCGCGCGAGTTCGCCGGCGTCAAGGTCACCCCGCTGACCTTCGCCGCGAAGGCGGTCTGCCTGGCCGCGAAGCGCACTCCGGACGTCAACGCGGTGTGGGACGAGGCCGCGCAGGAGATCGTCTACAAGGACTACGTGCACCTCGGGATCGCCGCGGCCACGCCGCGCGGGCTCATCGTGCCCAAGGTCCGCGACGCCGACGCGATGTCGTTGAAGGAGCTCGCGGCCGCGCTGACGCAGCTCACCGAGACGGCCCGCGAAGGCAAGACCTCGCCTGCCGACATGGCGAACGGGACCATCACGATCACCAACGTCGGCGTCTTCGGCGTCGACACCGGCACCCCGATCATCAACCCCGGCGAGTCCGCGATCCTGTGCCTCGGCGCGATCAAGGACACCCCGTGGGTGGTCGACGGTGAGATCAAGGTCCGCAAGGTGCTGCAGCTTTCGCTGAGCTTCGACCACCGCGTGGTCGACGGCCAGCAGGGCTCGGAGTTCCTGGCCGACGTCGGCGCGCTCCTGGCCGACCCCGCCATGGCGATGACCTACTAGAACCAGGACAAAGCGGGCCATGCCCCCAGGGCGTGGCCCGCTTTTCTTTATTCATTTGACGGAGTGAGTGCTCACTCCGTAGCTTGGTGAGCATGACACCTACCGAGACCCGGCGTAGAGCGCCGGGCATGAGTCCAGGGGACCGGCGGGACATGATCGTCCGCTCAGTCCTGCCACTGCTGATCGAACACGGCGCCGCCATCACCACCAGCCAGATCGCGAAGGCGGCCTGCATCGGCGAGGGCACGATCTTCCGCGTCTTCAAGGACAAGGACGAGCTCATCGACGCCTGCATGATCGAAGCACTCCGGCCGGACGCGGCGCTGAGCGTCATCGCCGAAATCCCGCTCGACCAGCCACTCGAAACCCGGCTCGTCGAGGCGGCCGAGGTGCTGTACGCGCACCTGCAGCGGATGGGCGCGGTCATGTCCGCGCTGCTGCACTCCGGACGCCCGCACCGTCGCGGCGAACCGCGCAAGGGTGCCCGCAAGGAGTCGATGGACGCCATGCGGACCGCCATCGCCGACCTCTTCGAGCCGGAGCGGGATTCACTGCGCGTCCCGGTCGACCAGGCGGCCGCGTTGTTCCTCTCCATGATGATGATGCAAGCGCGCTCGTTCCCCGACGGCCCGACGGCCAAGCAGCTCATCGACGTCTTCCTGCACGGCGCGCTGGAGGCTGAATGATCCCGGGCGGAGGTGGCGGTATCGAATTCATGCTCGGCAGACGCGCTCGGCGTCGCCGGGTCTCGACCGTGCCGGACAGCGGGCTGACCGGTCCGGTCGACATTCCCGAGCCCAAACAAGACGACGAACCCAAAGACCTGCGCTCCCGCTTCAAGCGAATGCGCGAATCCGTCGCGGGCACGGTACGCGGCCTGCCGAAGGTCGCGAAGCTGACGTGGCGGGCCAGTCCGGTACTGACCATCACGATCGCGATCATCACGATCGTCTCGGGATTGACCCCGACGGTCACCGCGTACGTCTCCAAGCTCCTGATCGACTCGGTCGTCGCCGCCATCCAGGGCAAGGGCACGACCGGCGCGATCGTCGGCGTCGCCGCGCTGGAGTTCGGCGTGCTCACGCTGACCGCGGTCTGCCAGGCGCTCACCCAGATCAGCCAGGCGCTGCTGCAGGAGCGGATGACGTTGAGCATCCGGCACCAGGTGATGAAGCACGCGAGCGAGCTGCACCTGTCGTACTTCGAGGGGTCCGAGTCCTACGACATGCTGCGCCAGGCCGCGCAGGAAGCGCCGTCGCGCCCGCTGTCGATGATGAACTCCGCACTCGGCCTGATCCGCACCACGATCACGTTCAGCAGCATGATCGCGCTGCTGGTCTCGGTCAGCCCGCTGCTCGCGCTGGTCGCGCTGCTGGCTCCGGTGCCCGCGTTCATCTCCCAGTCCAAGTACGGCTCACGCGCGTTCTGGCTGACCGTGATGATGTCGCCGTTGAAGCGGCGGATGGACTATCTGTCCACTTTGGTCACTACGGACACATACGCCAAAGAAACCAAGCTCTTCGGGCTCGGCCCGTACTTCGTGGAACGGTTCCGCCAGCTCGGTGTCGTTTCCTATGAGCGCCAGCGCAAACTGACCCGCAACCGGAGCATCAGCTCAACGTCCTGGGGGTTGTTGAGCACCTTCGTCGGGTCGGCGATCGCGTTGTACATCGCGCTGGAAGCCGTCGGCGGGCGCCTGACGCTGGGCGACCTGGCGTTGTACACGGCCGCGGCGACCTCCGTGCAGACCTCGGTTTCCGGCCTGTTCACCGCGTTTTCCGGGATGTACGAGAACAATCTCTACCTCGACACACTGTACCGGTTCCTCGCCACCGAGCCCGAGATCGTCGCACCGGCGAAACCACGGCGGCTACCGTCCACGGTCGAGGGACACATCGTCTTCGACGGGGTCTCGTTCAGCTATCCCGGCGCGGAAGAACCCGCGCTCGACAACGTGAGTTTCGAGATCAAGCCGGGTGAAACGGTCGCCGTGGTCGGCAAGAACGGCGCCGGGAAGTCGACGTTGTTCAAGCTGCTGTGCCGGCTCTACGACCCGACCGGTGGCCGCATCCTGCTGGACGGCATCGACATCCGCGAGTTCGACCCCGACGAGCTTCGCGAACGGATGAGCGCGATGTTCCAGGATTACGTGACGTACCAAGGCACCGCGGCCGAGAACATCGGCCTCGGCGACCTGAACCACCTGGTAGATCGTGACCGCATCGAGGATTCCGCACGCCGCGCCGGCGCCGCGGAGCGCATCGAGCGCCTGCCCAGCGGTTACGACAGCCCGCTCGGCCGCTGGTTCGACCAAGGTGTCAGCCTGTCCGGTGGCGAGTGGCAGAAGATCGCGCTGGCCAGGGCGTTCATCAGGAACGCGCCGATACTCCTGCTCGACGAGCCGACCTCGGCGCTGGACGCACAGGCCGAGCATGACCTCTTCGCGCGACTGCGTGAACTGGCCGCCGGCAGGACGACGCTGTACATCTCGCACCGGTTCTCGACCGTACGTCAGGCGGAGAAGATCCTGTTGCTGGAGCTGGGAAAGCTGGCCGAGTCCGGCACGCACGACGAGCTGATGGCGCAAGGCGGCGAGTACGCGAAGCTGTTCACACTTCAGGCCGCGGCTTATCTGGAGGAGGCGAAGTAGTCCAGGGGAGCTCGGTGCCGATGAGCTCGATGTCCCGTACATCGAGCCACGGCGCCGAGCCCTGGATCTCCGTTTCAGTGAACCGGGTGCTCCGCAACGACGCCAGCCTCGGCGGGTCACCTGCGTCGCCCAGCTTCAGCAGCCCGCCGGTGAAACGGCAATCCTCGATCGCCAGCCTGGCGAACATCTGCAGCACCACGGTGTTGAGGAAGGAGAGGTCGAGATCGCTGCGATCGAAGTCGCACCTGGTGAAGTCCAGGCCTCCGACTTCGATGTCCAAACCCGAGAAGTCGACCTCGGTGTCGTGAAACCGCGACCGGTAGAAATCAATGCCGATCCCGTTCAGGCTCATGCCGGAGAAATCGATCTTCGAAGTCTCGAACTCGGCGCCGACGAACTGCAGCCTGCCGCCGATCACCGCTCTCGCGAAGGTCGTTTGTTTGGCGCTGAAAGTCGTTCCGTGGCAGCTCAGTCTTCCGTTGAAAGAGGTATTCGCGAATGAGGTCAGCTCACCCTTGAAGGTCGAGCGGTCGAAGGTCACCGTGCCACCGAAGGACAAACCAGCCAGGTCCAGGTCGGTGAACTCGATGTCGGTGAAGTCGAAGTCGGTATCCGGCCAATCCGAGAAGCCGAAGGTCCGTGGCGTCGTCCGGTCGCGGACGATTCGCATGATCGCGTCGCTCACCAGGTTCTCGTTCTCGCCGTCCGAAGGCATCCGGAGGTATCCGCAGAGGACATCGACACAGACCTGCCGCTTGTCGGCCCAGTCGTCGGCGAGGCCTGCCATCGCGTAGACACCGGCCATGCGCACCGCGGCACTCGCGTGTGCCAGTTGCTCGGCCGCTGTGCCGAACCGTTCGTTGAATCCTTGGGTGACCTCGCGGTCGGCGCGTTTGATCGCGAGGTCGTGCTCGGCCTCGGCCACCCGCTGCTTGCGGAAGTTGATCGCCAGCAGCACGACCCCGCCGAACCCAGCGACCACCGCGAGCCCGATCTTCAGCAGGTCGAGGATCTCCGTGGTGGTGAAACTCGTGGAGGATGGGAACTTCGGCCAGCCCAGCACCCAGAGCAGCCCGCCGACCGTGCCGGTCGCCACGGTGATCGAAAGGGTCAGCCACCCGAACACCGACCGCGCGATCCCCGCCGGTAGCGGAATCCTCGGCAACGGCACCTTCACCCGATGCCGCCTGAGATGGCCGATGATCACGGCGGCCGCTGCGACGACCGCGAGGCCGAGCAGCGAGTAACGGACCCAGTCAGACACGACCGAGACGGTAGCGGGACACCCGCCTGCCCGGCAGGATCTTGACGATGAAGACCCCGTTCAGCCGCCCCGACCTCAGCTCGTACCCGCGCGAAAAGCCATCCGACGGCACCGTGCGGGTGACCTTCCTCGGTGTGTCGACCCTGCTCTTCGACGACGGCGAAACGGCCATCATGACCGACGGCTTCTTCAGCCGTCCCGGCAAAATCAAGGCCTTGACCAGCAAAATCGGCCCGAACCGCGAGGTGGTCACCCGCTCGCTCGATCGCGCGGGCGTCTCGAAGCTCGCCGCGGTGATCGCCGTGCACTCCCACTACGACCACGCGATGGACACGCCACTGGTCGCGTCGCTCACCGGCGCCCAGGTCATCGGCTCGACGTCGACCGCGAACATCGCGCTCGGCCAAGGCCTCCCCGCCGACCGCATCGTGACCCCGACTCATGGCGAACCGCTGGAGTTCGGCCGCTTCACCGTCACGCTGCTGCCGTCGGAGCACAGCCCGAAACCGGTCGCACCGGGAGTGATCTCGCAGCCGCTGACGCCACCGGCCCGGTTGAGCGCGTACGAGATGGGCGAGTGCTACACCGTCCACGTCGGACACGAAGGCCGCGGCATCGTGGTCAACGGCAGCGCGGGGTGGGTGCCCGGCGCGCTCGACGGCTACGAAGCCGAGACCGTCTACCTGGGCATCGGCGGCATGGGCAAGCAGTCGGACGAGTTCCGCTCGACACTGTGGCGCGAAATCGTCACCACGGTCGGTGCACGCAAGGTGGTCCCGATCCATTGGGACGACTTCTTCCGCCCGCTGGATCGCCCGCTCGTCCCGCTGCCGTACTTCGCCGACGACGTCGCGAAGTCGATGGACTTCCTGCTCGCCCAAACAGTCGCCGTCGAACTGCCCGTCGCCTGGCAGGTCACCGACCCGTTCACTCGATGATGCGCCGCGTTGTCGTGCTCGGCTGCGGCGGTTCCGGCAAGACCACCCTCGCCGTGAAACTCGGCCGCAGCACCGGCCTGCCGACCATCCACCTCGACGAACTGTTCTGGAACCCGGGCTGGGTCCCCACCCCCAAGGACGAATTCGTCGCACGGCAGGCCGAGGAAGCCGCCCGCGACCGCTGGATCATCGAAGGCGACTACGCCGGCTCGCTGGAGATCCGCGCCGCCCGCGCGGACACGGTGATCTTCCTAGACCTGCCGCGCCGCATCTGCCTTGTCCGGGTGATCCTCCGCAGACTCCGCCGACGCGACGGGGCGGGCCCGGCACCCGGCTGCCCGCAAAAGGTCGATCTGGAGTTCCTCCGCTGGATCTGGCACTGGCGTCGCGACCGCAGGCCGATCGCGCTCACCAAGCTCAAGGAACACGCGAGCGGCGCGCGCCAGGTGGTGCTCACCACCCCGCGGGAAGTCGAAGCGTTCCTCCGGGAGCAAAACGGGCAGGCTGGACGTTGAGGGAGTATGGCTGTCGCGTTCCTGCTCTATGTCCTCGCCGAAGTCGCCGCCATCTGGGCGGTCGGCTCAGCCGTGGGTGTGCTCGGCACGATCGCACTCCTGCTGGCAGGCGCCTTCCTCGGCTCCTGGCTCGCCCGCCGCGAAGGCGGCAAGGCCGCCCGCGCCTTCATGGAGACCGCCCGCGCGGGCCGCTCCGCACACGTCGAAGTCACCAACGGCATGCTCATCGGCCTCGGCGGCCTGCTGATCATGATTCCCGGATTCGTCAGCGACGTACTCGGCCTGTTCCTGCTGCTCCCGCCCACCCGCGCGATCGCACGCAAGCTGTGGCTCAAGCGCATGGAGCGCCGCATGATGGCGCACGTCAACAACCAGCGCGGCCCGGTGGTGATCGTCGACTCCGAGGTCGTGCCCGACCCCAGGCCCGCCCAGGCGCACCCGGTCATCGAAGGCCGCATCGTCGAAGGCTGAAAACGAGTCGTGGGGGGTGGGGGGTCGGGGTACGAGAAGGGGGCCCAACACCACCAAAACCCCGCAGGGAGGGGGTATTAATGAGGTAAAGTCGAGGGCGGCGCG